>JBAWHH010000840.1:0-1879 GCA_049593715.1 Rhodocyclaceae bacterium | reverse complement strand
AGACGCTGGCGGTGGATCTGCTCGGACGGGAACTCGGCTGGCGCGTCGAGGCGGATCACGCCACCGTCGTACACGCCAGTGCCGCCGTGGTGAACGATGAACCGGTGGCGCTGGTGCAGGAAACCGGCGACGCGGACTGGTGGGCTCGGCATTCCGGCGGCCGTGAAGGGCCGCTGCCGCCCAATCTGGCCCGCTTCGACCGGCTGGAGCAGGTTCCCATCGCGGATTTCGCTGCCGTGCTGTGGATCAGCCGCCGTCCGCTGCCCGACGCGCTCGCGGCGGCGCTGGCCGGCAAGTGTGTGATCTACCGCCCGTCGGTCGGGGAACACACGCCGACACCGCGTTTCGCCCTCGGCCTCGGCTGCGACCGGGACACGCCGGTGGTCACCCTGGAGCGGGCGATCACCGAAGCCCTCGCTCGGGCCGGCGCCACCCTGGCCGACGTCGCGGCCGTTGCCAGCATCGACATCAAGGCAAGCGAACCAGCCTTCGCCCAGGTGGCTGGAACCCATCGCTGGCACATCCGGTTTCATTCGGCCGAGGAACTGGCGGCGGTGCCGGTGCCCAACCCATCGGCGACGGTGCTGCGGCACACCGGCACACCGTCTGTGTCGGCGGCGGCGGCGCTGCTGGCGGCAGGCAGCGGTGAACTCGTGGTGGAGAAGCACGTCCGGCGCGGCAGCGACGGCCGCAGCGCCACCGTTTCCGTGGTGCGTATCGGCGATGAGTGACCGACCGGTGCCGGGGCGAATCATGCTCGTCGGCCTTGGGCCCGGCGGCGGGGCGCATATGACGCAGCGGGCACGCGATGCCATCGCCGAGGCCGATACAGTGATCGGTTACATCACCTACATTCGGCTCATCGCCGACCTGTGCGCGGGCAAGGAAGTCATCGCCAAGCCGATGGCGGCGGAGCTGGACCGCGCCCGGGCGGCGGTGGAACGGGCTCGGGCGGGGCGCAAAGTCGCCCTCGTGTCCTCCGGCGACCCCGGCGTTTATGGCATGGCGGGGCCGACTTTCGAAGTGCTGTTCGAGGCGGGCTGGGTCCCGCCCCAGGGCGGGGCCGGCGGCATCGAGGTGGAGATCGTGCCCGGCGCGTCAGCGCTGAATACCTGCGCGGCGCTGGTCGGGGCGCCCCTGAGCCACGATTTCTGCGCCATTTCCCTTTCCGACCTGCTCACACCGTGGCCGATCATCGCCCGCCGGCTCGATGCGGCGGCGGCGGCCGATTTCGTGGTGGCCCTCTACAACCCGGGCAGCCGGCGGCGCAGCGGCCAGATTGTCGAAGCCCAGCGCCTGTTCCTGCGCCACCGCGATCCGGCCACACCGGTGGCGGTGGTGGAGTCGGCTTACCGCCCGCGCCAGCGGATTGCCTTCACCACCTTGGCGGAACTGGCGGCGGCGGAGATCGGCATGCTCACCACCGTGCTGATCGGCAACAGCCGGACCCTCCTGCGCCACGGCGTGATGGTGACGCCGCGGGGCTACGGCGACAAATACGCCCTGGACAGCGGCGCGGCGCGGGGCGAGGAGCGGCCCGGCCATTCCTTGTCCGATGGACTGGAAGGCTGGCGGGCCGCGCTGAACGCCAGCGGCGAAACCGCCGAGCAGCTTGCCGTCCGCTACCGCCTGCCGGTGGATTACGTCGCCGCCGTCTTGGCGGAAACGCTTGCCTCGCACCCGTAAACGCCCGATCCGTTGATGCCGCGGTCGGATTGACCCGACCCGTCTCTGCCTCAAGACTGCCCCACTTCGGGGGCGATACGCCGTCGCCGTTGGCGGTGCGTCGTCGACGGTCTTGCCTCCCTGCGTGCGCTCCAAGTCCCATGTTCGCCCCGCGTGTTCCGCGCAGTAGAAGCGCCTACAGCATCCTCCTGCC
>JBAWHH010000839.1:0-2590 GCA_049593715.1 Rhodocyclaceae bacterium | reverse complement strand
TGCAGGCCATTCCGGTTGGGGTGGGCGCTTCCCGGAGTCAGCGCCGGTTCTCGCCCTCCTGGGCGCCGACGAGGCCGGGCCCGACCGCGGGGACCGTGGCGTGGCGCAGGCCAGCGCAAAGCGCGATGTACTCGTGCGTCCTTTGCAGGTCGTCCTGGACCAGGCCCGGCAGCAGGGCGCGTTCGGCGATCCTGCGCAAGGTCGCCTGCCGATCCGAATTGCGCATTGGCCTGCCGTGGCGCGGGAACACCCAGAACGGGAAGCCCGGCGACGCGACGCCGTACATCTGCTCCAGCGCCAGTGCGTCCGGGCGGCACACCTTGTAGCGCTGCTTGGCCGCGTCGAAGAAGGCGATCCGTGCCGCCTTCGGGTCGCTGTCGACCCAGTAGGCGCGAGCCAGGATGTTGGCCGGGAGGCCGGTGAGCAGCACGCAGTTGGCGAGGGCGGCGCCAACGCGATCGTCGTCGGCCGCACTCGCCAGCAGGAACGAGGCGATTTCGCTCGGCGTGAGGTAGCGGCCGCCGTCAGGATCGGCGGCGTAGAGGCGCTGGGAGGACGCCTGCCAGTGCTGCGCCAGCGCAGCCAGCGTCGCGGGGTCGGAAGGGATGGTGATGCTGTCAGCCATGAGTCTCCTCTCTAGGGGCTGGTTGAACGGGGTCGTCTCCCGGCTGTTGCCCGGCGGCGGCGACCGCGACCCCGCCGCAGGGCGAAGTCACTAAGGATTTGTTCAGAAGTCCTCCCGCGGCAAAAAAGGAAATCGAAGGATTTGCGCCCGCATCGCCGTTTGGCCTCGACGCGACCGGCCGCCGTCCCCGGTCAGTCCCCCGGTTCGGGTTCGCCGGGAGGCCTTGCACCAACTGGGTGTCCCCCTGTTTCCCCGGTTTCCCCAGCAGGGGCGGTGGCTTTGCGCAGCGGCCCCGTCCGCCCCTCGGCGGAGGGCCGCCAGGTCGGCGTCGCCAGACTCCTGCTCAAGAATCGGGGAAACCGGGGAAACTGGGGTTCGGCCACAAAGTGCAAGGCGATCGGCCGGTTGCCAACGGGGGACCTCGCCGGGGAACCCGAACAAAAAAAGAGCGGGATGGCCGCGGCCATCCCCTCCGAAGTGGCCGGTGCCGGGCTCAGTCTTTGCCGCGCTCGTCGTCGTCGCGGTCTTTCCCGGGGGCCGCGGCCTGCTTGGCCCCGGTGACCACCCGTCCGGCGTTGTTCACCGCGTTGCGCAGTGCCGCGTTGCTGAGGGGGGCGTAGCGGGCGGTCACCGCCTGGCTGCGGTGGCCGAGGGCTTGGCCGATGACGTGCAGGCTCTCCCCGTTGATCGCCATGTAGGAGGCCAGCGTGTGGCGCAGGCTATGGATCGTCAGATCCTTTCCGGCCAGGCCCGCCCGCGCGATGATCCGGCGGAAGGGCTTGTCTACGTTGACCAGCGGCTGAGTGCCATCGCGACCCGGGAACAGCCACGCCGACTGGTTGCGGCTCGGGAGCCGTCCGAGCAGGGCCTTCATGTCGTCGGACAGCACCACCGTCCGGCCATCCCCGTTCTTCGTGGTCTCAAGGCGCAGCTCGCCCCGCTCCAGATTCACGTCTGCCCAGGCGGCGTTGCGCAGCTCTGACTTGCGCAGACCGGTGAGCGCCAGGCCGGTGAGCAAGTCCGCCGCCGTGCGGTTGGGTTCGGCAGCGCACGCGCCCGTGAAGGCGGCCATCTCCGCCTCGTCCAGAAAGCGGGTCCGCGCGTTCGACTCCTTGAACTGCTTGAGGCCGCTGCACGGGTTGGTCGGGACGGCCTCCCACTCGACGGCCTTGCGGTAGATCGCCGAGATCAGCGAGAAGATCCGGTTGGCACTGGCCACGGACACCTCCTCCCGCAGGGAGGCGTGGAACTGCGCGATTTCCTTCTTGAGGATGGTGCCGAGCTTGCGCTCGCCGAACTTCGGGCCGACCCGGTGGTGGAAGCGGCTGCGGTCGTCCTTCCAGCTGGCCTTGCCGCGGGCCTTCGCGTCCTTGAGGTACTCCTCGAAGAACTCGCCCAGCGTCTGCTGGGCCTTCAGCGCCTTGCGCTCCGCGGTGGGGTCTTCGCCGCGGTCGAGTTGCGCCTTGTACTCCAGCGCCGTGCGCCGCGCTTCCTCCACGCCGATGGCGGGGAACTGCCCGATGCGCACCGGGCAGCGCCGGCCGTCGCGCTGCCCGCGGAACCAGAAGGTGATCGTTCCGGCGGCGGTGACCTCGGCCTTCAGGTGGCGGACCTTGGCGTCGGTGTACTCGCGGCTCTTGCCCTGGGTCGGCCGCGCCAGGCCGCTCAAGGCCCGCGGGGTCATGTTGATGATGTTGCTGTGGGTGGTGGTGGATGCGGTCATGGTTCTCCTTAGCGTCCGCAAGAAAGACAATGGCCGCTCACCGGCAGATGCCCGGCGGCGGCCACTCACGACTGCGGGCTGATCCCCGAATCGCTAATAGTCTGTTCAGAGCAACTTTGCGGACAAAGGACGCGATTGAAGGATCGGCATCCGCCGCCGGGGCCCCGGGCGAAGGGCGGTGCACGAGGCGACCAGCGGCCCTGTGATCCTTCGGCCGGCCCCACGGGGAAGCTGGGTCCAGG
>JBAWHH010000838.1:0-2095 GCA_049593715.1 Rhodocyclaceae bacterium | reverse complement strand
TAGCGCAGCACCTCGGTGGCCGTCACCGGCCCGGGGCCGGCTTGCGGTTGCGCGCCGTCTGGCGCGCCTTCCGAGCATGAACCCTGCGCTTCACTGCCCCTGTCCTCCACCTGCCCATTCGCCCCGCCAAGATCGTCTGCTGCCATGGTGTGCTCCCTTCAGTCGGTCAGGCCGTCCAGAAAGTTATCCACCGCGCGGGTCAGTTCCGCCTCGCTGAGCTGGCGCCCGGCGGGGATGTCCAGGGAATCGAAATTCGCGGCGAAATCGTCCAGGCCGAGGCTGTCGAGTTGGGCCAGGTCTGCCGCTTCGAATGGACGGATGGTGGCTTCTGCTTCAGGTGCCAGGGTGTTGCCGCTTTTCCCGCTGCTCACGGGAATCGGTCGATCAGCCTTCCCGCCACTTAGCTTGGCCACCGGTTTGGGGGGTTGCACCTCGGCGCCCCCGATGCGCAGCGCCGGCACCTCAGGGGGCGGCAACAACCGTTTCAGGAACCGCCGCTCCTCGTAGTAGCGGTTCTTGCGGCAGCGAATCGGCCGCAGCCCCTCGTAGAAGATGATCTCCTCGCGCCGCCCGAGCTCCTTCACTTCCTGCGGCAGCAGCAGGGCCCGGCGCTGCTCGCTCACATTTACCGTCGGCGTCTTGCCGCCGCCGAAGAGCGGCCGGGAAATCGATTTCGCCTTGACGGTGGTGGTGCCCAACTCGTCCGAGATCTCCTTCGCGTCCGCAAAATCCTTGGGCGCATAGACGATGCGGGCGGCGAGCGTCTTCATCATCGTCTCCGCGGTATTGACCCCATAGACGTCGCGCAACTGGGAGGGGGCCTGGATCACCATGAAGAGGCGCACGTTGTACCCCGGCAGATAGGCGATCGCCTCGCCGATGATGGGAATCTTCCCCAGGGCCGGGAACTCGTCGAGCATCATCAGCACCTGGAGTTTCAGGGTGGCGTCGTGCTCCGGCAGCGCCCGGGTCTGTAGGCCAATGGCCTGCTGGAAGAAGAGATTCAGGACCGGCCGGATGCGGTGCAGGTCATCCGGATTGGCCGCCACATACACCGACATCGGCGTCTTCCGAAGATCGCGCAGATCGAAGTCGTTGTCCGCCGTGGCCGCATCCAGGATCGGGTTCAGCCACAGATCGAGCCGGCTGGTGAATGTCTTGCGGATCGAAGACGCCGTGACGGGGGCCAGATCGATGACATCGTACAAGGCCCGCACACAGGCGTCCGACAGCGGCCGGCTGCCGCTCTGCCGCCCCTCGACCAGGCGCTTCCAGTGCGCCCCGAAGCCTTCGTCGTCGCTCGCCATGCCCTGGCGAAGTACTTCCCCCAGGGTGCGGGGCAGGCTGGGAGTTTCGAACAGATACAGCGCAATGCCCAGAAAGAGCGACCGGGCCGAAGCCGTCCAGAACGGATCGACGTTGGGCGGATCCGGATAGAGCATGTCGGCGATGCGCTGCAGATCATTGACCCGGCGCTCCACGCTGGCCGACACGTAGCCGAACGGATTCCAGCGTGCCGTGCGTCCGTCTTCGCTCAAGGGATCGAAGAGGAAGCAAGCTTGGCCGTGGCGTGCCCGGTAGCCGGCCGTCTTCGTCCAGTTCTCCCGCTTAATGTCGGTGCAAACAACCGACCCGGGCCAGTTGAGCAGATTCGGGATGACCTGCGCCACGCCCTTGTCCGAGCGCGGCGGGGCGGCGAGCATCACCCCCTGCTGGCCGCCCAGGGTGATGAAGCGCCCGCCCATGCGGCCCAGCACCAGGCCAGAATCCGCGAACAATCCTGCCTGGCGTACTTCCCCCACGCTGGCAAAGCGCGCATCGCCATGCAGCGGCCGCGGCCGGGGAATGACCAACAGGCCAATGCCCACCGCCACGAGACCAAAGCCCGCGGCGGCACTCCAGGCGAGTTTCCCCCGCACCGCCGGATGCTCCCCGTGATAGGCCCAGTAGCGCAGCGCCGTCAGCGGGGTTGCCGAGTTTGGCGGCTCGCGGATCGCCCAGAGAAAGACATAGCCCGTCACCCACAACCCCACCACGGCGCCGAGGAGTCCTGCGGCCAGCAGCTTCGGACAGCTAGGCGTGTCGCTTGACCAGG
>JBAWHH010000837.1:0-2173 GCA_049593715.1 Rhodocyclaceae bacterium | reverse complement strand
GACGCCACGGTGCTCACCCGCGGCACCAACAACAAGACCATGGACCTGGACACGAAAATGCTGCAGAGCGACTACAGCGGCAAGTTCGACTGGTTCGGGCTCAAGCACTCGGTGCTGGCGGGGATGGACATGGCCGACGACGAGTTCGCCGGCTACACGCCGTTGCTGCCAGCGGGCGTGACGCTGACCAAACCGCGCACCACGATCGGCACTCCCGACGACGGCGCCAGCGTCGACGAGTCGCGCCGGATCGTGCGCAAGAACCGGGATTTCGACTCGAAATCCCTCGGCGTCTACTTCCAGGACATGATCCAGATCGCGCCCCAATGGAAGTTGATCGGCGGCCTGCGCTGGGACCGCTTCGAAGGCACCTACCGCACCTATTCCACGGCGGCGGCCACCCTGGGCCAGATGACGGCGCGGCGCGGCCGCACGGATGCGCTGTGGAGCAAGCGCTTCGGCGTGTTGTATCAGCCCACGCCCTTGGCGTCTTTCCACTTCTCCTACGGCACGTCCTTCAACACCTCCGGCGACACCTACCAGTACGACGCGCCGGGGTCGAACACGCCTCCGGAAGGCAGCCGAAACATCGAGCTGGGGGCCAAGCTCGAGTCCGAAAGCGGCAACCTGAGCACCCGTTTTGCGCTGTTCTATGCGCAGAAATACAACGAGCGCAATCGCGACGAAGACTCGGTCAGCCCGACCAACTATGTGCTGTCCGGCGAGCGCCACGCCGCGGGCATCGAAGCGGACGTCGCCGGCCGCATCGGCCGTGACTGGGAAATATATCTGTCCTACGCCTGGATTCCGTCGGCGCGCATCGACAAGGGCGCTTCGGACGGCACCACCCTGCTGCAGGGCGAAGAGGTCGGTGCCCGGCCGGGGCTGACGCCGAAACACAGCGGCACCGTTTGGACGACCTATCAGCTCACGCCCAAGTGGCGCATCGGCGGCGGCCTCAACCTGCGCAGCGAGCAAACGCCGCAGCAGGCCCCGACCATCAAGGCCCCCGCGTATCTGACGGCGGACCTGATGACCGAATATCTCCTGGCGCGCGACCTGAAAGCCAAGCTGAACGTCACCAACGTGACCAACAAGCGCTATGCGGACTACCTCTACCGCGGCCACTACGTGGCCGGCGCCCCGCGCAACGTGCAACTGACCCTGACTTACGCTTTTTGACGCGCCGTTCGCGTATTCACGGTTTCATGGAGGACACATCCAGTGGATAGACGCTCGTTCCTTGGCGGGTTGTCGGCGTGCCTCGCCACGCCCCTTTTCCCTTCCCTCGCTACCGCCGCGCCCATCGCCGGCTCGGGTGCGGCGCTCATCGCCGCCTGGCGCAGTCCGCTACGCCTGTCGGCGACGGGCGAAGAGATCGAGGCGGGCCCGACCACCGACTACGTGGGGATTCTCGCCCCGGATTGGGACGCGGGCCGCGTCCGGGTGCGCCAGGCCATCGCCGTCCCGAACCGGGTGCACGGCCTGTTGGCCGATCCCGGTGGTGGCTTTTTTGCGGTGGCTTACCGCCCCGGCAAATGGCTGATGCGCGTGGCCGCCGACGGCACGGTGGGCGCACGCATCGACATGGCGGCGGAGGGTGAGCGCACGCTCGAAGGCCATGGCGTGCTCAGTCCAGACGGCCAGTTCCTTATCACCACCGAGACCCGGCCCGAGAGCGGGGAAGGCTGGATCAGCGTGCGCGACCGCCGGTCGCTGAAAAAACAGGCCGAGTGGCGCACCCACGGCATCGAGCCCCACGATGCGCGCTTCGACGCCGCGGGACGGCTGATCGTCGCCAACGGCGGCATCCTGCGGGCCCCCGGCGACAAGAAGCGCGACCTGGATGCCATGGACTCGTCCCTGGTCCGCCTGGACATCGCCAGCGGCGAACTGCTCGGGCGCTGGCGCTTGCGCGATCCGCGCCTGAGCCTGCGCCATCTTGCCGTCTCCGCCGGCTCCGGCGGCGGCAAACCGCTTGCCGGCGTTGCCCTGCAGGCAGAGCACGACGATGCCGCCAAGCGGGCCGCCGCGCCCATCCTCGCCGTCTGGGACGGTGAGCGCCTGGAAGTACCGACCCACATTCCTCTCGGCATGGGCTATTGCAGCGATATCGTGCCGGGGCAGGACGGCGGCTTCTACCTCAATGGGGAACGCGCCGACCGGGTTTTCC
>JBAWHH010000836.1:0-2776 GCA_049593715.1 Rhodocyclaceae bacterium | reverse complement strand
GTGCAGCGCCCCTTTGGCCGCCGAATAATTGACCTGGCCGCGGTTCCCGGCCAGGGCCGCGACCGACGAGATGTTGATGATCCGCCCCCAGCGGCTGCGGATCATCGGCATCACCAGCGGCTGGGTGACGTTGAAAAAACCATTCAGGGAAACGTCGATCACGCTGTCCCATTGCTGCGTCGACATGGCGGGGAACACCGCGTCGGCGTGGATGCCGGCGTTGTTGACCAGGATGCGGATGGGGGCTTCTTCCACCAGCGCCGACAGCGCCGCGCCCGCTGCTTCGCGGTCGGTGACGTCGAAAACGATGGCGTCTGCGGTGCCGCCGGTCTGGCGGATTTCCGCCACCAGCGCCTCGGCGGCCTCCCGCTGGCGAAAAGCGTGGACGAAAACGTGGCAGCCGTCGGCGGCCAGACGGCGGCAGATCGCTGCACCGATGCCGCCGCTGCCACCGGTGACGAGGGCGCGATTCATGGCCGTTGCGCCCCGGAGACCGGGGCCAAGGCGGTGGCGTCGAGAACCACCGACGCGCGGCCTTCCACCAGGCAGCGCGAGCCGGCCTGGACGGTGAAGGCGTACATCACGAACGCGCCATCGCCGGAAATGCGCTCGGCGCTTACCTCGATATCCTCGGCAATGTCGTCCAGCCTCCCCACATGAAGGATCACGCTACGCACGCTGGCCAGATACCCCTGGCGGGGCGGCTGGTCGTCGGCCCCCGCCAGCGACCCATGAAGCGCCATCGCTTGGGCTGCGTATTCGATGCCGCAGGCCGCGCCCAGGCGGTTTTCCGCGCGTAGCGGATTGGCCGCGTCGCGATGAGATATGGCACGGCAGCGAATGTGTTCAGGAGACCAGTCGAGCACACCGTCCAGCAGGCACATGCTGCCCTGGTGGGGGATGCGCGCGGCGATTTCGGCGTGGTTCAGCATGACGTCACGGCTACCGCGATGTGTTCCGGTCCGAGATACTCGATCACCGCGTTCCCCGGCTCGCGGCGCGCGAGAAGGGCCAGCAGCGGCAACGCCCGCAGCGGCGGTATCGTGCGCCTCAACGTCTCCAGACGTCCATCGGCCATAGGCGTTGGCTTATCGCCGGTCAATCGAATATCCAGGCATGCCAGTGAGGAAGCCGCCTGGTTCGGCGTCAGGACCAGCGCTACGCCCGCGGCATCGGGAATGGGACGGGTGGCCTGCAGCGGCTCCGGATACTCCGCATCGTAGGCAACGAGCAGGATAGGTTGCCCGGTCGTACGGACCTGCACCGCCGCTTCCAGCAGGCCCGCGGCGAAACTCGCGTCGTAGGCACAGAGTACCTGGCAGGGCGCCATGGCACCGGTGGCGATACCCCAATACCCCGCCGCGGCGTTGTGGACCGAGTTGTGGAAACGCGTGGGAGAAATGCGCCGGTCGTCGGACGCCAGCGCTTCGCACAGCGCGTGGCAATTGTGGCCGTCGCCGCCGGAAGCGGCAAACACCGTCGCCAGCGTGGCGGCGTCTTGCCCGGCCATGGCCACCGCTTCGCCGCCCGTGGCCAGGGCCACCTTTACGACGCGGCTCGCCCGCCGCCGCTCTGCCGCGGGCAGCATCGATGGCAGAGGAAGGACAGCCGGCGCGGCGGCATAGGGAACGCGGCCGGTCAGCATTTCCGCGGCGCTACGCCAGTCCGGCAGCCCCGGCGCGATCAACCCTATGCCTGCAACGTAGACGCGCAGCGGTGCCGTCGGGTTCATTGGGCACGTCCGAAGATTAGGCTGCAGTTGCTGCCGCCGAAACCGAACGAATTGCTCAGCGCGTAACGCGGTGCCGCGGTCATGCCCGTCTGCAGGTAGCGCAGCGGTATGGCCGGGTCGGGTTCCCGCGTGCCGGGGCTGCCGGGCAGGAAACCATGGGCCAGGGCGAGCAGGCTGATGGCGGCTTCCACCGCCCCCGCCGCGCCCAGCGTGTGTCCGGTCGCGCCCTTGGTCGAACTGCAAGGCACACCGTTGCCGAACAGCGCCGCGACCGCCTTGCCTTCCGCGGCGTCGTTGCTCGGGGTGGCCGTGCCGTGCAAATTGATGTATCCGATGTCCTGGGCACTGAGGCCGGCGGAGGCGAGCGCACCTTCCATGGCCAACCGGGCGCCCAGCCCCTCCGGATGGGGGGCGGACATGTGGTAGGCGTCGCTGGACTCTCCGGCTCCGAGCAGCAGCAAATCCGGGGCCTCGGGGCTGGCGGGCGCACGTTCCAGCAAGGCGAAAGCGGCCGCTTCGCCGATGGAAATCCCCTTGCGGGTGACGTCGAACGGCCGGCAGGGCTCCGTCGCCGTGAGTTCGAGGGAACTGAAGCCATAAAGCGTGGTGAGGCAAAGGCTGTCCACACCACCCACCAGCGCCGCGTCGATCAGTCCGCACTCCATCATCCGCGCGGCGGCGGCGAACACTTTGGCACTGGAGGAGCAGGCGGTGGACGTGACCGCCGCCGGCCCTTCGAGACCGAAATAACCGCGCACGAAATCCTCGAGGGAATAAGAGTTGTGCGTTTCCCGGTAGTGGAAGTCCGTCGGCAATGCCCCGGTTGCGGGGTCGCGACGGCGATAGGCAAGTTCGGTCTGCAACATCCCGGAAACGCTGGTGCCGAGGAACACGCCGAGCCGGTGGCGGCCAAAGCGGCCGATCGCTCCCCGCACAGCGTCGGCGAAGCCGTCCGTTTCCAGCCCGAGTTGGGCGAGGCGGTTATTGCGACAATCGAACGCCGACAGGCGGGCGGGCAGACTCACCGCATCGATGCCCGCCACC
>JBAWHH010000835.1:0-3417 GCA_049593715.1 Rhodocyclaceae bacterium | reverse complement strand
CCTGGTCTTCCCGCAGGTGCCGCGTGACTTCGGTGCCGCGGGCCGGACGGTCGATGATCTCGACGGAGTATTCGCCCGCCGTGTCCCCGGTCATCGAGCATTCCCAGCGTACGCCCTGGTCCGCCGGCAAGCCGGCACGGCGGGTGAGCACGGTGACTTTGTCGGCGACGATGAACGACGAATAGAACCCGACGCCGAACTGACCAATCAGGTTCGCATCCTTTTGCTGGTCGCCGGTCAGGCTGCCGAAAAACTCCTTGGTGCCGGATTTGGCGATGGTCCCCAGGTGCTGCACCGTCTCGTCGCGGGACATGCCGATGCCGTTGTCCGCCACGGTGACGGTGCGTGCAGCCTTGTCGTAGCCGATGCGGATCTTGAGATCGGGGTCGGATTCGAACAGGCCGGGCTCGTTCAGCGCCTCGAAACGCAGCTTGTCGCAGGCGTCGGACGCGTTGGAAATCAGCTCGCGCAGGAAAATCTCCCTGTTGCTGTACAGGGAATGGATCATGAGATGCAGGAGCTGCTTGACCTCGGCCTGGAAGCCCAGCGTCTCCTTGGTGGTTTCTGCAACAGTCATGTAATTACACCTCCACTGAATGACTGTCGGGAAGTTGGGGCCGGGCGGGGCGATTTCAAGCGCCGATTGTTGTCCTCCGCCCCGGCGCAGGGCCGATCAGCCGCCCAGGACTTCCCGCAGTGCCGTCAGCGTGCCTCGCACCATGTGGACCGCTTCGTCCCGCGTCAGGACGTAAGGCGGCATCCAATACACCGTGTTGCCCATGGGGCGCAGCAGCAGTTCGCGCTTCAGGGCGGCTGTGAACAGGCTCTGGGCAAAATCTGCCGGGGCATCCGCCACGTCGAAGGCCCAGATCATGCCGCGGCGGCGGAAGTGCTGCACATAGGGCAGCGCTCGAATCGGCGCTGACTCCTCATCGACAAAGTCCCCCAGCGCGAGGTTGTCGCCCAGCACGTCCCGCCCGTCGAACTGGTCGAGCACCGCCAGAGCGGCGCGGCAGGCCAGCGGATTGCCGGTGTAGGAATGGGAGTGGAGGAACCCCCGCGTCACCGCATCATCGTAGAAAGCGCGGTAAATCTCCTCCCGGCTCAGCACCACCGACAGCGGCAGGTAGCCGCCGGTGATCCCCTTGGAAAGGCACAACAGGTCGGGCCATGCCGCGCTTTCGGCTTGCTCCCAGGCAAAAAAGGTACCGGTGCGGCCGAAGCCCACGGCGATTTCGTCGGCGATCAGATGTACGCCGTAGCGGGTGCAAAGCTCCCGCGCCGCCCGCAGGTACTCCGGGTGGTACATCGCCATCCCCGCCGCGCCCTGCACCAGCGGCTCCAGGATCAGTGCCGCCGTGGTGGCGTGATGGGTAGCCAGAAATCCTTCCAGTTTCCCCGCGCAGCGCTTCGCGTAGGCCTCGTCAGTTTCGCCAAGGGCTGCCAGCCGCGCATCCGGCGTGGGTACCTGGGTGGTCTGGCGCAGCAGCGGCGCGTAAGTGTCCTTGAACAGCGCCACATCCGTTACGGCCAGCGCGCCGATAGTTTCGCCGTGGTAACTGTTGGACAGGCTGACGAATCCCGTCTTCTGCGGCATGCCGCGGTTGCGCCAGAAATGGAAACTCATCTTCAGGGCGATCTCGGTAGCCGATGCGCCATCCGAGCCGAAAAAAGCGTGGCCCAGGTTCCCGCCCGTCTTCGCGGCCAGCCGCTCCGACAGTTCCACCACCGGCGCGTGGGTGAAGCCGGCGAGCATCACATGCTCCAGCCGGTCGATCTGGTCCTTCAGCGCCGCGCCGATTTCAGGGTTGCAATGTCCGAACAGATTCACCCACCAACTGCTCACCGCGTCCAGATACCGCCGGCCCTCGACGTCGAAAAGCCAGACCCCTTGGCCACGCTCGATGGGGATCAAGGGGAAGGTCTCGTGCCGCTTCATCTGCGTACAGGGGTGCCAGACGGCGGCGCGGCTGCGGGTGACTAGTTCTTGATTGTTCACGGGGCGTTTAGGCGATCAGTTGCAGAATATCTCCAGTAGTGTGGCAGTTTTGCCTCCCTACGTGCTGAGGCCCATGGCCCCCCAGGCCTCCATCGGAAGGGGCACGATCACAAGGGGCCATTGTCGAGATCCAATTTGAACGCGTACGATTCGACTGCAATCCGCGTGACGGCGCGGAATCGAAAGTGAAGCTGAACCTCGAATCGGAATGTTGGGTTTCATTTCGGGCTGCCGGCTGGCTGGGGGGCAGAACTGTTTTGATCGGGTGGAAATGCCGACTGTTTTGCGAGTGGGGCCCTATCGGTTCTTCTTCTTTGCGAGCGACCGTGGCGAGCCGGCCCACATTCACGTCGAGCGCGAGGACAGCATTGCCAAGTTTTGGCTCGACCCGGTTCGCTTGAATAGTAGTGGCGGGCTGTCGAGAGCCGAAATCCGCCAGATTGAAAAGCTTGTGAGCAAGTACCAATCCGAATTATTGGAGGCCTGGAATGATTATTTCAGGGGTTGAAGTGGAGGTTCCGCCCGTTCGATCGGTCAGAATCACCCAGGATTCGCTGCATGTCGACCTTGCGGACGGGAGAACGATCTCTGTGCCTCTCGCGTGGTACCCACGCCTGCTACGCGCCACGATCGAGGAACGAAAACGCTGGCGCCTCATTGCGATGGGGCGAGGGATCCACTGGGAAGCAGTGGACGAAGACATCAGTGTCGAGGGTTTGTTGGCAGGACGAGCTTCCGCAGAAAGTCAGACCTCGTTCAAAAAGTGGCTATCTTCCCGTCCTCCGATCCAGGCCCAGGGTGCTGCAGGACGGGCGAAACAGGACGAGGGTTAGTTGGGCTTGGGTAGTCACGAGTCAAGGACATGCCGATGATTTTTCTCCCCAAGTCGCTCAAGGCCAGAAGTTCCCCAGATTTCAACAAAACACTCAAGCAAGAACTGGAAGCGCTGGACTCAGGGCAACTGCCGCTTCAGCAGGGCTTGTCCGCCACCAGCTACGCCCTCGACGACAAGCCCGAAGTCATCGTCTTCGGCGCCACCGATGACGCGACCTCCATTCGGGTGAAGGTCGGCGTGTTTTTCTCCGGCATCGTGGCGGGCTGCAGTTGTGCCGACGATCCCACGCCGGTGGAGCCGCAAAGCGAATACTGCGAACTCGATGTGCGGATCGACAAAGCGACGGCGTTGGCGACGATCACTGTGGCGGTCGGCGAGCCTTAGCCGCCGTGGGGCACGGGCCTCGCGCTCCACGCGCCTCGCCGCTATTCCGCAGCCGCTGCCGCCAGCGTCGGGGCTCTGAGCCGCACTAAGGCGCAGGCGATCATCAGCAGGACGTTGATGACGCCTACGATCACGAACGGCGCCCGCGGGTCGATCTGGTCGAACAGCCGCCCGCCGATGACGGTGATGAGCAGGATGC
>JBAWHH010000834.1:0-1730 GCA_049593715.1 Rhodocyclaceae bacterium | reverse complement strand
ATCGGCCAGACCACAGGCTGGTTCCATCCGGCGCGCATCCGCTCCCGCAGCCGCGGGTCGACGCGCTGGTATTTGAGCGTGTTGTTGCCCACCTTGCTCGGCTTGCGGTTGTAGAGCCAGGCGTGGTGCAGGGTGTAATCCTTGGGGTGGTAGCCGAAAACCCAGGGCGCGTCCCGCCGCAGGACTTCCACCATGCGATCAATGATCTCCTGGCGCGCCGGCGTGTTGTCCATGGCGCGCATCTTCTCGAACAGCGCGTCGAACTCCGCATTGCTGTAGTTGGCTGCGTTCTCGCCCTGGTTTTTTACCTTTCCCTGGGGTCCGTGGAGCAGGAAGAAGAAGTTCTCCGGATCGGGGTAATCCGCATTCCAGCCGAGATAAAACAGTTGGACGGCGCCCTTCCGCACTTTCTCCTGGAAGCGGTTGTAATCCGTATTGCGCACCACGAGCTGCACGTCGATTTTCTGGAATTGCTTCACCAGCCAGTCCATGCGCGATTTCGCTCCCACCCCGGTGGCGGTGGTGTCGAGATTCAACACCAGCGGCTCGCCGGTGCGCGCATCCCGCCCGCCGGGATAACCCGCTTCCGCCATGAGCGTGCGCGCCGCGGCCACGGGCTTACGTTCCGGACGCTCGGCCACCCAGTCGTACAGCGCCGCATTCATGCCCGCTTTGCCGTCACGGTAGCCGAAGATGCCCGGCGGCAGCGGGCTCTGCGCGGCGATGCCACGGCCGTTGAGAAAGATGGAGACGAATTCCTCCTGGTCGATGACCAGCGAAACGGCCTGGCGCAGCTTGCGCGCCCGTTCGCCGTCGCCGCCCACCACGGAATCGAGCCAGTTGAAACCCATGTAAAACGTCGAGGTGGATACCGAGGTCTGCAGCTTGATGCCCTGGGCGCGCATCTCGTCGGTGAGCGCTACGTCTCCCTGCCCGGCCACCTGGACCGCCTGATCGAAGTTGTCCGACGCGATGCCGGAGGCGTCGTAATAGCCCTGCAGGAACTTGTTCCAGTAGGGGATCTGCTCCTTCTCCCGCGTGAACACCACCCTGTCCACGAACGGCATGGTCTGGCCGCAGTCGGCCAGCAGGCCCGCATCCCGGTCGCCCGCTTCGCCTTCGCAGGGATAAGCCTCGCCGCGAAAATTCGGATTGCGCGTCAGCACCATGCGGGCGTTCGGGTTGTTCTCGGTCAGCATGTAGGGGCCGGTACCGATGGGGTACCAGTCCAGGGTCAGGTTGCGCTCCGCCATGCCCGGCTGGCTGTGGAAACGATCCGCCTCCCACGGCATGGGGGCGAAGAAGGGCATGGTCAGCCAATACACGAACTGCGGATACTTGCCTTTCACCTTGATGCGGTAGGTGTAGCGATCCACCACCTCGACGCCGGCAAGGGAGAACTGGCGCAGATCGATCCAGCCGTTGCGCTTTCCTTCGGGCAAGCCCTTGTTGTACGCCTGCAGCTCGGCGGCGAGTTCTTTCAACCCGACGATGTATTCGCTCATCAGGCCGAGGATCGGCGTGTGCAAACGCGGATGGGCGAGCCGCTTGATCTCGTAGACGTAGTCTTCCGCCGTCAGCTCTCGGCTGTCCCGCTCGCGAAAGTCCTGCAATTCGTGAATGTCGGAGAGGGCCGCCGGCGTAAGCTCGTGATAGCGGTAGCGGCCCTGGGCGTCACGGGCGAATGCCGGATGGGGCTGGAAACGGATGCCCGGACGCAAGCGGATTTC
>JBAWHH010000833.1:0-2551 GCA_049593715.1 Rhodocyclaceae bacterium | reverse complement strand
CGCTGGGAATGCTCGATGACCGGGGACACGGCAGGTGAATACTCCGTCGAGATCATCGACCGTTCGGCCTGCGGCACCGAGGTAACGCTGCACCTGCGGGAAGACCAGGACAACCTCCTGGCGGGCTGGCAGTTGCGCCAGATCATCCGCAAATACTCCGACCACATCGTCCAGCCCATCGTGATGAAGAAGGAGGAGTGGAAGGAGGGGGAACAAACCGTCACCGAGGAAGACGAGACGGTCAACCAGGCTTCCGCTCTGTGGGCGCGGCCGAAGTCCGAGATCAGCGACGAGCAGTACCAGGAGTTCTACAAACACGTCGGCCACGATTTCGAGGCGCCGCTCGCCTACGTCCATGCCAAGGTGGAAGGCCGGCAGGAATACACCCAGTTGCTCTACGTCCCCTCCCACGCCCCGTTCGACATGTGGGACCGCCAGCAGCGCCACGGCATCAAGCTTTACGTGCGCCGCGTGTTCATCATGGACGACGCCGAGCAGTTGATGCCGGCCTACCTGCGCTTCGTGCGCGGGGTGGTGGATTCCGCCGATCTGCCGCTCAACGTGTCGCGGGAGATCCTGCAGGAAAGCAAGGACATCGAATCCATCCGCGCCGGCTGCACGAAGAAGGTGCTCGGCCTGCTGGAAGATCTGGCCACCAACGAACACGAGGCCCAGAAGGAAAAGTACACCACCTTCTGGAAAGAGTTCGGCAACGTGCTCAAGGAAGGCATCGGCGAGGACTTCGCCAACAAGGAGCGCATCGCCAAGCTGCTGCGCTTCGCCACCACCCACGACGACAGCGAAGCGCAGACCGTCTCCCTGGCGGACTACGTGGCGCGGATGAAGGAGGGCCAGGACAAGATCTACTACATCACCGCCGAATCGTTCAACGCCGCCAAGAACAGCCCGCACCTGGAGATCTTCCGCAAGAAAGGCGTGGAAGTGCTGCTGCTCACCGACCGCGTGGACGAGTGGGTGGCGAGCCACCTCACCGAGTTCGACGGCAAGCAACTGGTGTCGGTCGCCAAGGGCGGCCTGGACCTGGGCAAGCTGGAAGACGAGGCCGAAAAGCAGGAACAGGAGAAGGAACAAGGCGAACTCAAGGATCTGACGGACAAGATCAAAACTTCGCTGGGCGAGCGCGTCAAGGACGTGCGCGTCACCCACAGGCTGACCGACTCGCCGGCCTGCCTGGTGGCGGATGAGCACGACATCGGCGGCAACCTGGCGCGCATGCTCAAGGCGGCGGGGCAGAAAGTGCCGGCGTCCAAACCCATCCTCGAAATCAACCCACGCCATCCGGTGGTGCTGCAGTTGCGCGACGAGAACCAGCGTTTCGACGACTGGGCGCTGGTGCTGTTCGATCAGGCCCTGCTGGCGGAAGGCGGGCAACTTGACGACCCAGCCGGGTTCGTCAAGCGTATCAACCAGTTGATGCTGGAGATGGGCGGCGGTGGTTCGCGCATCGTGATGCCTGGCTGATCGCGTCTGGCGCAGGGCCTGGCAGATGGGCGCCCCGATCGGGGCGCCCATTTTCTTTGAGGTGGGCGAAGCCGAATGTGAGCGGACAAACGCCTGCCCTGCTCCAGCAGAAAGTGGGGGCAAAACGCCAAGCCGCACCGTTTTGTTGCGCAGCGCAGCACGGTGCAACACAATAGGCGGTATTCCACAGGGAGAGAGATCGATGACTACACAGCGGAGCGCGCGGCTCACCATAGACGGCAAAACGATGGAGTTTCCGGTCATCGGCGGCAGCCTCGGTCCTGAGGTCATCGACATCCGCTCGCTGTACGCGAAAACCGGGTGTTTCACCTTCGACCCGGGGTTCCTGTCCACCGCGTCCTGCAAGTCGGACATCACCTTCGTGGATGGCAAGAAAGGCGTGCTGCTCTATCGCGGCTACCCCATCGAGCAACTCGCCGCGCAGTGCGACTTCCCCGAAGTCGGTTACCTGATCCTCAAAGGTGATCTGCCAACCGTGGCGCAACACCAGGCGTGGACCGAAACGCTGCGGCACCACACCATGGTCCCCGAGCAACTCTCCCGCCTCTACCAGGGTTTTCGCCGCGATGCCCACCCCATGGCCGTGCTGGTGGGGGTCATCGGCGCGCTGTCCGCCTTCTACCACGAGGCGATGGATTTCAGCGATCAGGAGCACCGCGACCAGTCGGCGATCCGGTTGATCGCCAAGATGCCCACCCTGACCGCCATGGCCTACAAGTACAACGTCGGCCATCCCTTCGTCCAGCCGCGCAACGACCTGAGTTACTCGGCGAACTTCCTCTACATGATGTTCGCCAACCCTTGCGAACGTTACGAGCCCAATCCAGTGCTGGTGAAGGCGCTGGACCGCATCCTGATCCTGCATGCGGACCACGAGCAGGGGGCTTCGACTTCCACGGTGCGGCTGGCGGGCTCGTCCGGGGCCAACCCCTTCGCCTGCGTATCTTCCGGCATCACCTGTCTGTGGGGCCCCGCCCATGGCGGCGCCAACGAGGCGGTGCTCAACATGCTGGCGGAGATCCGCGACGCCTCCCGCATCGGCGAATAC
>JBAWHH010000832.1:0-1787 GCA_049593715.1 Rhodocyclaceae bacterium | reverse complement strand
ACTGGTGCATGCGCACGTTGCCGCGCTTGAGGGACGAAAACCCGTAAAGAGCGAAGGCATCACCGGTCGCCGACAGCGCCTCGGCGAACAGGCTCAGCGTGTCCTTGACCACGTCGATCACCCGGGCGTGGTCCGTCACCCAGGCATCCGTGGAAAGCGACAGATCCGCCAGCACGAGGCAGGCCAGATCGCGTTCGCAGGACAACTGGGCCAGGTAGGTCCCCACCTCGGCGCCGGGATTGCCCGCGGCCCGGTCGGCGATGGCGCGCACGCAGGCGTCCAGGTCCGGCTCCGCCCCCTCCGGCTGGCTTTTCAGCCAGCGCCGCGCCGGCTGCAGGGCGGCGAACTGGGCGCGCAGCTTCTGCGCCGGTTTGCGCAGATGGGCCGGCAAGTCGCAAGGCAAGGCATCCCGCGCCACCAGCACCTGGGCGCGGCAATAATCCGGCCGCAGCAGCCGTTTGCGGAAATCCCATTCCGGCAGCGGAACACCCTCGCCCACGGGCAAATCGTCGTGGGCGGCGGCGGGCAGATCGAGGTCGAACTTCACCCGCGCAGCGGTGCTGCGGCTGTCGCGGGTCACCGCCAGTTCATCAAGTTCATCGGCGCGTTGGGCAGCGCCAGCGTCGGGATCGTCGTCCAGGGGGCGGTCCACCTTCACGTATTCCACCATCGACAACAGGCTTTCGGCGCGGAACATCATGAGGAAGCCGCTCTTGCCGTCCGGTGACTCGGTGTGCCGCGCGCGGCGACGTTTGTTCGCGCCGTCCGCGGGCGGCGGCGTGCCTTCACGCCTATCCTCCGCGACTGTATCCGCGGGCTTCTTCCCGGAGTCAATGGACCTGAAACTCGGATAAAGCCAGAGCGGAACGGGCTGCGGCGGCCGGATCTTGCGGGAGGGCAATCCTGGCAAAGCCTCCACGCTCCCCGGCTGCCGCAGCGCCTGACGCACAGCCCGTTCCACCTCGGCCTCAGCGGGAGGCAGGCGTTCCGGCGCAATGCGCTGGGCCAGCGCCGCATCCACCAGCCGCAGGTAACGCGGGCCTATGCCCGGAAAGCGCGCCAGCGCCGATTGGGTAGCGCGCTGATTGCGCACGATCCAGGGGTCGTCCGCCGCGCTGTCGCTGGCTGCCAACGCCACCAGCCAAAGATAGAGATCGCGGTTGAGGTCACTTTCGGCGAAAACGGCGATCTCCCCCGGGAGTTGCAGGGTTTCGTCATCGCGGCTGGCGTGCTCGGTCCGGTCGCCAAGACCCGCCACGCGCTGCAGTACCCGCCGCCGCGCGCCATGGCGGGTGGCGGAGGCGGCGGCCACCCGCAATCCCGCATCGCCGCCAAACGCGCGAAACAGCACGCCGGCGGTTTTCTCCATGTCCGCCAGCCGTACCGCAGCGTCCGGATAGGCGCGGTGGGCGGCGCGGGTAATGAGCCTGTGCCACAACCCGCCGACGAATTCTTCCATCCGTCCGATCTCCCCGCGGTTATCGGCTTCCGGGCTCGCGACGCCCTGTCAGGCTCACGGCCGCTTCGTTCTGTTTCGCCGCCTCGCCTTCCACCCAGCGCAACAGCGTGCCCGCCGGGTTTTGCGCCTGGACACTTTCGCAGGCATCGATGCACTGGCCACACTGGGTGCAGGAAAACATGAACTGCTTGATGTTCCTGGGTTTGAGCCGCATCGGGCAGACGTGGTCGCAGGCGGAATAGCACTGGCTGCAATCGGCGGCGCGCTCCCGCTCGAAGCCTACGACCATCGCCCCACGGTTGCCCATCCAGGCCAGGCTCTGGAACAA
>JBAWHH010000831.1:0-6279 GCA_049593715.1 Rhodocyclaceae bacterium | reverse complement strand
CATCAGAGAAGAGCGCAAAGCAGATTCAGGACTTGGTCGGCCAGATTCAGCAGGAGGTCAAGGGTATCGCCGAAGGGATCGGAACGGCCGCGAAGACCGTCGAAGGTGAAGTTGAGAACGGAAGGACCATCAGTGCTCAACTCGAACAGATCCGCGTCGATGCCATCGATATCGTGAAAGGGGTCGTCGAAATCGCTGCAGGTGCGCAACAGTCCAGCACTGCAGCCCAACAGGCCCTCAAAGGGTCGGAAAGCATAGCCGCCGCCGCGGAGGAGCAGTCTTCCGCCGCCGAGGAAACCGCGAAGACTGTGGCCGAACAATCCCAGGCCCTGGGCGAATCGGAACAGACGGCCAAGAATCTGTCGGACATTGCCGAGGAACTGAAGAACTCGACGGACATTTCCAAGAGCGCGGAGGACGTCGCTTCTGCCGCAGAGGAACTGTCCTCCGGCGTTCAGGAGATCAACCGCTCGGGGAGCCAACTCATGGCGGCTATCGAGCAGATCAGAAAGGGCGCTGAGATCCAGTCTGGCGCCACCGAAGAGTCTGCGGCGGCCATCAGCCAGATTGAAAAAGGCCTTGAGATGGCGCAGACCCGCGCGACCGCTTGCGCGGAAAAGGTTCTGGCGATCAAGAGCCTGCTCGGCACGAACAAAGCGGCCGTGGATGCCTTGATCAAGGGCATTGGCTTTTCGGCGGACGCATCCAAGAGCAGCATCAAGCAAATCAAAGATCTGGAGCTAGTGTCACGGCGTATCGACAAGATCGTCGATGCCATTACCACCGTATCCATTCAGACCAACATGCTGGCGGTCAACGGCTCGATAGAAGCAGCACGGGCTGGCGAGTTCGGCAAGGGATTCGTCGTGGTGGCCACCGACATTCGCAACCTGGCCCACGATTCCGCAGAGAATGCCGACCGGATCAAAGATCTGGTGAAAGCGGTGCAGGACCAGATCGGTATCGTTAGTCGTGACCTGGAAGAGATCGCGATCACGGCCCTTGGCGAAGCGGAGAAGGCGAAGACCAGCACGGGCAACCTTGTCACGATCGAGACGGATATCGTCGTCGTGGAAAAGGCGACGGAAGAGATTCTTGCTGCCGCAACTGAGATTGCTGCCGCTATCGTCCAGGTGAAACAGGGCGTCGAGCAGATCGCCGCAGCCGCCCAGGAAGCCGACAGGGCCGCTACCGAAGCCGCCGCCGCGGCCAAGCAGCAGTCCCAAGGCGCCGAGGAACTGGCTGCCGCCATCGAAGAGATTGCTTCGCTAGCCGACGAACTGCAAAGCCTATGACTGTCCCCCGAACAATCATAGGAGACCAAAATGGCTAACAAGACAACGCAGCAGCGCGCTGCAGCGCCCCCCGGCGAAGAAGACGCGCTCGCCACCCAGGAATCGGATACGCGCCAGTTCGTCACGTTTGTCGCGGGGAATGAAGTATTTGCGGTGGACATGGCGCCGGTGCAAGAGATCATCCGCGTCCCAGAAGTGGTTCGCGTACCGCTCGCCCCGGCAACCCTCGACGGGCTGGCCAATCTGCGGGGAAAGGTGCTTCCAATCATTTCTCTGCGGCGGATATTTGGGTTCGCCGAGCAGGACTACGATGACTCCAGCCGCGCGGTGGTGATCGACATCGGGCAGCCACTCGGATTCGTGGTCGATCGCGTCGCTAGCGTGGTCGGGGTCGAGCCAGGAAAGATCGAAGACGTGGGCGCGTTGCGCGGCACGGTCAACACGGAATTGCTCGCCGGTCTCATCAAGGATGTCGGGGGCCACGCCATGATCATGGTGCTGGATTTCGCCAAGTTGATCTCGAAGGAATTCTCCGAAATTTCCGCGGTGGCAAAGAATGCGGCGGTGTTCAATGGTCTCGCCGACAACGCCGAGGCCGTGGAAGAAGACACGAGCGACGAAATCCAGTTGGTGAGCTTCGGCGTTGCAGGGCAGGAATACGCCATCGCGATCAATGACGTGCAGGAGATCGTGCAGGTTCCCGAAGAAATCGTGCACGTGCCCCACTCGGAATCCCATGTTCTGGGCGTGATGACCCTTCGCAACCGCTTGCTGCCGCTGGTGAGTCTGCGGCGCATGTTCTCCCTTCCTGCCCAGGACATCGACGAGCGCAGCCGCATCGTGGTCGTCGCGGTCCGTGGCACGTCGGTGGGCGTGGTCATGGACAGCGTGAATGAGGTGCTGCGGGTTGCCAAAGCCGACGTTGACGCCGTGCCGGGCCTACTAGCCCGCGACGGCGATCTGTCGGACATCACGGAGATTTGCCGCCTTGAAGGTGGCAAGCGTCTGGTGTCGATCATTTCGGCAGCCAATTTGTTTCGCCATTCCACCATCAAGGAGGCGTTGACAACCGTGGGTAACGCGCAGGACGGCAATGAGCGTGCACGAGTAGCCGAGGAAGACGAAGCGACCGACGACGACGAGCAGGTGGTGGTGTTTCGACTGGGCAAGGAAGAGTTCGGCATCCCCATCGACAGCGTGCAGGAGATTGTGCGCGTACCGGAGGCGCTGACCCACGTGCCCAAAGCCCCCCCGTTTGTCGAGGGGGTCATCAATCTGCGGGGAGCGGTGCTACCCGTAATCGACCTGCGCCGACGACTGGGGCTGTCCGCCGTGGAGCGCTGCGATCGGCAGCGGGTCATGGTATTCCTGATCCAGGGCATCCGCACCGGATTTATCGTGGATTCCGTGGCGGAGGTTCTCAAGATTCACAAGGCAGCGATTGAACCGTCCCCGAAGCTCTCCAGCGAGCAGGCGAAGCTCCTTTCTCGCATGGCCAACCTCGAGAAACAAAAGCGCATGGTGCAGTTGATCGAGCCGGCGCATCTGGTGGACGGGCCGGAGTTGGACGGTCTGGCGAAACTGGCCGCATGAGCCCGAACAGGGTGGTGATCTGATGATCAAGCTGCTCATAGTCGATGACTCGGCATTGATGCGCCGACAGCTCACGACCCTGTTCCAGTCGGAAGGCGGGTTCGAGATTCGCCAGGCACGCAACGGACGCGAAGCCGTGGAGGAGAACCTCAACTTCCAGCCGGATGTCGTCACCTTGGACATCAACATGCCCGAGATGGACGGCATCACCGCGCTGTCGTTGTTGATGGCACAGAGGCCGGTCCCGGTGATCATGCTGTCGTCGCTGACGGAGAAAGGGGCGCTCGCCACGTTTGAGGCGCTGAATCTGGGTGCTGTTGATTATGTCCCCAAGCCCGGGGGAACCATCTCGTTGACGATCGATGAGATCAAGGACGAACTCGTGGCCAAGGTGCGAGGGGCGACCCGTGCGCGGCTCAAGGGCAAGGGGATCAAGGGTCTCGCCCAGCGGCTACGCGAAGAACGGGAGAAACCGCTCCCGCGCCCGCCGACCATCCGGCGTGGCGCCGCCGGAGACGGCATTGTTTTAATTGGTGTCTCGACCGGGGGGCCACGCACGCTGGAAGATATTCTGCCGCTTTTGTCGGCCGAGTTCCCCTGGCCGGTGCTGGTTGCGCAGCACATGCCCCCATCCTTTACTCGCCCATTCGCCGAACGCATGAACGACCTGTGTGCCCTCAGGGTGGTGGAAGCCGCCCAGCCGATGCCGCTCGAGCCGGGCACGGTGTACATCGGCAAGGGCGGGGCCGACATGGTTGTTGGGAAGCGCGCCGGAAAACTGACCGTCCTGGCCCGGCCAGAATCCCCGCAGTTCCTTTGGCATCCATCGGTCGAGCTTCTGGGACGCTCGGCACTTGAGCACAGTGATCCCGCGCGCATCGTGGGAGTCATGCTCACCGGTATGGGTTACGACGGTGCCGATGCCTTCGCCGAGATCAAGAAAGGCGGTGGGCGGACCATCGCAGAGTCGGAAGACTCCGCCGTGGTGTTCGGCATGCCGGCGGAACTCATCAAACGAGGCGGCGCCTCCATGGTGCTGCCGGCTGGCAAGGTGGCTGCCCAGCTCAATACCTGGCTTGGCGCCTGAGAGGAAGAATCCATGCCCTTCGTAAAACAGGGAAATAGGCGATCGATCGCAGGAAATGAGCGCAAGACTGGGCGTGGCTGTCCGGAACTTGTGGAGCAACTGGCGGATCCGGACCCGACGGCCCGACGCTGGGCGGCGAGGGATCTGGCGGATTGCCCGGGCGCCTCCGGGGCGCTGGTGCAACGGCTGCAGAAGGAGGCGACCGCCTCGGTGCGCGAGGCCATCCTCACAACGCTCACCCGCCTGGGTGACGAGGCGGCGGTCGTCGGGCTTGTCGATTGTTTGCGTAGCGAAGACGCAACCCTTCGCAACGAGGCCATCTCGGCCATGCAGGAGCTTCCGGACGCCGTGGCCCCCATCATGGGGGGGCTACTCAACGATCTGGACGCGGATGTGCGCATCTTTGCGGTCAACATCCTTCAGTCTTTGCGTCACGCGCAGGTCGAAGCCTGGCTCGTCGAAGTGATCGATCGCGATCCCCACGTGAATGTCTGCGGTGCGGCGTTGGACTTGCTCGGTGAGGTCGGTACCGAACATGCACGGGGCGCTCTGGAACGGCTCCGGCTGCGTTTCCCCGATGAGCCCTACATCCTATTTGCGGCTGATCTGGCCCTGAAGCGCATCGGCGAAGAGTGCGCACCATGGCCGAATTGACCATCAGCGAAGAGGATTTCCAGAAGTTCCGGGAATTTTTCTATCGCAAGACGGGCATCCAGTTCGATGGGTCGAAGCGCTACTTCGTGGACAAACGCCTGGTCGAGCGCATCGAGGCGACGGATTCGGGGAGCTTCCGCAGCTACTTCGTTATGCTGAGGTTCGAGGCCTCGGGGAATGAACTGCAGACTCTCGTCAATCTGATGACCGTCAACGAAACGTACTTCTTTCGCGAGGAATACCAGTTCCAGTGCCTGGTTAACTCGATCCTCGCCGAAATTACGCAACGGAAGACGGACGACGCGCCGATCCGCATCTGGTCGGTTCCGTCCTCGACCGGCGAGGAACCCTATTCCATCGCGATCTACCTGTTGGAGCACTGGCCGGGTATCGACAAATGGGACGTGGAGATTATCTCGTCGGACATCGACACCGAGGTGCTGAGCCGTGCGCGACGCGGGCAGTTCTCCCCGCGCTCCGTTCAACATCTTCCAGCGCACCTCCTGGAGAAATACTTCAGGCCGAAGGGCGATGGCTTTCGGATGAACGACGAGTTGCGCCAGGCGGTGGAGTTTACGCGGGTCAATCTCATGGACCCCGCGGACGTGAGTGCCTACCGGGAATTCGACGTGGTCTTCTGCCGCAACCTGCTCATTTACTTCGATGACCTATCACGCCGGCAGACGGCGGAGACGTTCTTCGATGCCCTGAAGCCGGGCGGGTTTCTCTGTCTCGGCCATTCGGAATCCATGAGCCGCATCTCGTCGCTATTCCGGGTCCGCAAGTTTCCCGAGGCGATCGTATACCAGAAGGTCAAGGACGAGAGATGAAGCGAATCCTCATTGTCGACGACGCGGCGACGGTGCGCCTATACCACCGCAGCATTCTCGAGTCACCCGCCCGGGTGGTAGAAGAGGCAATCAACGGTATCGAGGCGCTGGAGAAGGCCCTCCAAGCACCGTTTGACCTCTACGTGGTGGACGTCAATATGCCGAAACTCGACGGCTACGGATTCCTCAAGGAGCTGCGCAGCCGTGATCTGCCTCAGGCCCCAGCCGTCATGGTCTCCACGGAAGCAGCGTCGAGTGACCGGATGCGCGCGTACGCTGTGGGGGCCAATCTGTACCTCGTCAAGCCAGTCAAGCCGGGAGAATTGCTGACACATTGCCGGTTGCTGCTCGGGGAGGCAGAGCAATGACCCCGTTGCTCGAACAGTTTCTGTCCGAGGGGCGCGATTTTCTCCAGGGCATTGGCGACAAGCTGATGCGACTGGAGAAAGAACCCGACAGCGACGGATTGATGACCGAACTGTTCCGTTTGGTCCACACCCTGAAGGGTAACAGCGGGCTCTTCGAGTTTCCGGAAATGACCCGCGTGCTCCACGCCGGGGAAGACCTGATGGACGCCGTACGCGATGGCCGCGTGCCGTATTCCCAGGCTTTGGCGGACCGGCTGCTGGATGCCATGGACTTCGTTTCCGTGCTGTTGGACGAAATCGAGGCTGAGCGCCCGATGGCTAAGGATCACGCGGTAACGTCCGCCCGTCTCGCACAAAGCCTGCGCGCCTTGATCGCAACGGCAGCGACTCCTGAGTGTGACCCTGTCGGCCAGGAGTCCGACGCTAAGGCGCCGGTTAGCGGTGGGGCCGAG
>JBAWHH010000830.1:0-3228 GCA_049593715.1 Rhodocyclaceae bacterium | reverse complement strand
GCACTGCAACAAACCAGTTGACATCAATCTGAGGAGATCTATACTTGACTTCATGCTGCAGCGCAACATGAAGTTGGAACACAGGCATAACAAGCTGCGGCCAGTCGATTCATTGATCGTTTTGATCGAGCACTACCGAGGAGTTAAAGCCATGTTCACCACCCCCGAGCAGATTGCCGCTGCGAACAAATCCAACGTCGAAGCCGCACTGACCATCGCCAATACCGCCTTCGCCAGCGCCGAGCGCTTGGCTGCCCTGAACCTGAACACTGCCCGCGGCCTGCTGGAAGAGACTGTCTCCAACACGAAGGCACTGCTGGGCGTCAAAGACGTGCAGGAAATGATGAACCTGCAAACCTCCCTGGCTCAGCCCGCCGTGGAGAAGATGGTTGCCTATTCCCGCAGCCTGTATGAAATCTCCGCTCAGACCCAGGAAGAAATGTCCAAGGTCTTCGAAGCGCAGTTGGCTGAAATGAACCGCAACCTGTCCACCATGCTGGACAAGGCTGCCAAGTCGGCCCCCGCGGGCTCCGACGTTGCCGTCGCCGCTGTGAAGTCGGCCATTGCCGCCGCCAACTCGGCCTACGACAGCATGAACAAGGCTGCCCGCCAAGTCGCTGAAATCGCCGAAGCCAACGTGGCTGCCGCGACCAGCGCCACGGTCAAGGCGGTGAGTTCCGCCGCCGGCGCCGCGCCGAAGGCGAAGAAGGCTGCCTAATCAGGCCTTCCCCCGCCTAGCGTTCGTCCTCCGCGAACGCGAACCCCGGCCCCGGCCGGGGTTTTCTTTTTGGGCGTCCCGAAAGCACAGCAGACCTCGGGCGTCAGGACGTCCGGTCTTCCCAGCGGATGCCCCGCTGCGTCAGCTCCGCACGCATCTCTCCGATCGCCTCTTCCACCTGCAGCGGGCTGCCCTTGACGCCCAGTTCGATCGTCGGTTCCGGGGTGGTTCCGTGAGCCGCCGGCAGGCTGAAAACCTTGACGCCGTCGAACCGTGCCTCGATGCCCTGCATAAGATCCAACAGCCGGCTTTCCCCGTGGCAATAGACATTCAGCGCCCGTTCCGCCCGCGGCTGCGCGTGGTGCAGATGCCGGCAATGGGTATCCAGCACCCATTCCATCATCGGCCAGGCCATTTCGGGAAAACCCGGCAGGAAGTAGTGCTGGCGCACGCTGAAGCCGGGAATGCGATTGAAAGGATTGGGCACGATCTCGCTGCCGGCCGGGAACTCGCCCAGCATCAGGCGTTCCGGCGTCGTGTCGGCGCCGAACCGGCTTTCGATTTCGCGCCGCGCGTCAGGATGCAGTTCCAGGGACACCCCGAGCGCCGCCGCCACCGCCTGACGCGTGTGGTCGTCCGGCGTCACGCCGATGCCGCCGAAACTGAACACCACCTCGCCCGACTGCAGGCTGCGCTGCAGCAGATCCACCAGCCGCTGGCGATCGTCACCCAGATACAGGCACCAGGCCAGATCCAGCCCGCGCTGCTTGAGCACCTCCAGAACCTTGGGGAAATGCTTATCCTGGCGCTTGCCAGAGATGATCTCGTCGCCGATGATGATTGCGCCAAATGCCATGGCTATGGAACCTCGAACAGCGGCCGTCAGCGGCCCTGGCCGCGCAAGCGGCGCAGGCTGCCGAGGCAGTAATGGACAAAGGTGAGGCCGGAATAGGCCGGCACCACCAGATTGAGCAAGGGCACGTAGGCCAGCAGTCCGGAAATCACCCCCACCATCCACAAGCCGCTACGCTCCCGCTCCACCACCGTTTGCAGTTCGGTCGCGTCGGCGTGTTCCATCAGCGCATCGTAGCGATAGGCGCGCTGGCTGAGGTAAGCCGCCAGCACCACGGGCGCGACCAGGCCGAAGCCGGGAATCAGCCACAGCGGCAAGGTGACCAGCCAGGCGAGCAGATAAACGATGAAAGCCCACAGCGCATTCACCACGCTCCCGGCGAGCGTGCCTCCCTTGCGCCGTTCGAGATCCGGATACTCCGTTGCGCCCACCCGTTCCAGCATCAACGGTAGCGCCACCAGGGCCACCAGCATCAGCGCCGTGGCGTAGACCAGCGGCACGAACAGCAGGGCCAAAAAAACGTGGGCGGTAGCCAGGGCGGCGACGGACAGGAACTGGGTGCTGTTCATGATCCCTTCCAGCCATGGCCAGCGATGGAACCACTCGAGCATCGTGGTTGAAACGGGCTCCCAGTAGAGCCAGCCCAACACTGCCCACACCACGATCGCGGCCAGAGTCGGCCAGATCAGGTGCCAGAACATCGAAGGGCGCGACAGGCTGCGCAGGGCGCGACCGAAAGCGCCCAAAACTTCATTCATATGACCGACTCCCTCATCGAATACCCCGGAATTACACAGGGCCTTGTTGAATTGTGCAGAATTCAGCGCCCAGCGCGCTACCTTTCCCGGCTTTCCCAGACCTTCTGCAGACGCTTGACCGATACCGGCATAGGTGTCTTCAGTTCCTGGGCGAACAGTTGCACGCGCAGTTCCTCCAGCAGCCAGCGGAATTCCTCGAAGAACGGATCATCCACGCCCGCTTTCAAGCGCGCCGCCCGTTCCCGTTCGAAAGGCCGCGCCAGCAGCGCGAACTCCTTTGCCAAGCGCTCGTCCCGCGCCGGATCGCTGCGCAGCTTGTCCAGCCGCAGGCTGGCCGCCTTCAAGTAGCGGGGATATTGGCGCAGGCGTTCGAACGGCACGTCGGTGATGAAGCGCTTGGGCAGCAATTGCGCCCATTGTCCGCGCATGTCGTCCATCACCGCCGGAAAGCCCTTGAACTGGGGCAGCTTCTTCTGCAGGGCCGCGTGCTCCGCGAGGATGCCCGCCACCAGCCGGGCGATTTCCTGGGCAACCAGCGTCACCCGCGGCCGGGCCTCCTCCTTCCGCTGGGCGAAGTCCTCCGCGGCCGCAGGCCAGGGATCGGCCATGCAGGTACGCTCCAGGGCAGCGCCGACGATCTGGGCCTTCAGTTCGGCCTCGCTGCCGAAAGGCATGAAGACCAGGGCCAGCTCGCGCAAACCCGGAAGGCTTTTCTCGACGTAGCGCAGCGGCTCCTTCAGCGCCAGCGCGAAGAGGCGCCGCAGCCCGGCGCGGTGCGCCTCCAGCGCTTTCTCACGGGTATCGAAAACCCGCAAGCTCACCGAGTCGCCCTTGTCTTCCAGCCCGGGGAAGCCGGCGGTTGCGCCGCCGCCGGCCGTAACGTCCACGCGATCCGGCAG
>JBAWHH010000829.1:0-2926 GCA_049593715.1 Rhodocyclaceae bacterium | reverse complement strand
GTCGGCCCGGCGCGGAACTACGCTTCTTTCTGTCCGTGCATGGCCATGAGGGTCTGCTGCATGGTGGCGCAATGGGTTTCGTGGCCGTCCTTGACGACGTAGACCTCGGCACGGGAGATCACCAGGTTCCTGCCGGCCTTGAGCACCAGCCCTTCCGCCACCAGCAGTTCACCGCTGCCGGGGGCCAGCAGGTTCATCTTGTACTCGACCGTCAGCACCGACGAATCGGCGGCCATGAGGGTGTAGGTGGCATAACCGCCGGCGGAATCGGCGATCATGCCGATCACGCCGCCGTGGAAGAACCCATGCTGCTGGGAAAGCGCCAGCTTGAACGGCAGGCGGATCTCGCACCGCCCGGGCTCGACCAGCGGCATCTCGGCGCCGATCAGTGCCATCGCCTCCTGGCGCGCGAAGCTGGCCCGCACGCGCTCGGCGAAATGGGGATCGGGCGCATCGAAATGGCGCGCTTTGCGGCTCAAGATCTCCTCCTCCTTGGGGTGCCGGGTACCGACTCCCGCCCCACCTGCGTTCGGCAGTTATTGTTCTTAACGTTTACGTTAACGTCAACCTACCGCTAAAATGTCACTGGTTGTTGTGTTCCTGCGCCTCGCTTCGGTTCGGTACCGGTTTGCCATCGGCGCCGCGGCGGTCCAGCACGGCACGGCACTGATTTTCCAGGGCTTGGATTTCCGAAAGGACGGCTTCAATGTCCTCGCGCTGCTGCTCCAGCCGTGCCTTACGCTTGGCCAGGGTGGCAAGGAATTTGTAGATCTGGGCCGATTCGTCGCGCGCCGTGTCGTAGAGTTCGAGCAGTTCCTTGATTTCGGCCAGCGAGAGACCCAGGCGCTTGCCGCGCAGGGTAAGCCGCAGCCGGGTGCGATCGCGCTTGTCGTACACCCGCACCTGGCCGACGCGTTGCGGGGCGAGCAGCCCCTGGTCTTCGTAGAAGCGGATGGTTCGCGAGGTGATGTCGAATTCGCGGGCCAGTTCGGTGATGGTAAACGTCTGCTGCTCCGGCATATCCGGCTCCGCCGCGGGGCTCGATCGATTAGAATCCAGGAAAAATACGCGCCCGCATTCTTAACGTCACCGACGGAGCGCGCACAAGTTTAAGCAGAATACCCGCAACGTGGCAACGACGGCCGGTTTGACTCCGGCGGCCAGCGACGACTCTCGATGACTCAAACGACCGGCATGTACTACCCACTGCAACACCCTCCCGCGCCCGGCAGCGCGCTCGAGGTGGCGCCGGGAGTGCACTGGCTGCGCATGCCGCTACCGTTTCAACTCAACCACATCAACGTCTGGCTGCTGGAAGATGGGGATGGCTGGACCATCGTGGATTGCGGCATCGCCATCGAAGCCGTTCGCGCTCAATGGGAAGAAGCTTTTGCCGGGCTGCTGGGGGGGCGCCCCGTCAAACAGTTGATCGTCACCCACTTTCACCCGGACCACCTGGGGCTCGCCCAGTGGCTGGCAGAGCGCTGGAACACTCGGGTGATGATGACCCAAGGTGAATTCCTGGTGGCGGAACTGGTGTGGCACCAGATCGACGGCTACGGCATTCCTGCCATGGTGGAGCAGTTCCGCCGCCATGGGCTGGACGAAGCGCGGATCGAAGCCCTGCTGGCCCGCGGCAATGCCTATGCCCTTGGCGTGCCCGCGCTGCCGGTGGACTTCACCCGGATCCTGGACGGAGACGACATCCAGATTGGCGGCAAGTCGTGGCGGGTGATGGTCGGTTATGGACACTCGCCCGAGCATGCAGCGCTGTATTGCGACGCGCTGGGCGTGCTCATTTCGGGCGACATGGTCCTGCCAGGTATTTCCACCAATGTCAGCGTGGTGGCGGCCAATCCGGACGCCAATTCATTGAAGCTGTTTCTGGACTCCTTGTCACGCTATGCCACGCTGCCGACGCAGACCCTGGTGCTGCCATCCCACGGCCGGCCGTTCCGCGGGCTGAGCCACCGCGTCGACCAGTTGCACATCCACCACTACGAACGCTGCGATGCCCTGCTGGCGGCAAGCAGCGAGCCGCAAACGGCGTGGCAACTCGTTCCGACACTGTTTCCGCGAGAGTTGGACACCCATCAGACGATGTTTGCCATGGGCGAAGCTATCGCCCACCTCAATTATTTGGAGCAGGCCCGCGCCATCGCGCGCGTGGAGGGAAACGGCATCACCCAGTATGTGAAGTTGCATTAACCGAACGATCAGAGGAGAAGAAAGTCATGGCCGCACCTGCGCAAGAGGCTGTCAAAGCTGAATTACCCGATCCGAAAGAGGTCGCCAAAACCTATGCCGACGTGGCGCAACGCGCTTCCCGGCTGCTCACCGAACACCTGCAACGCCAGCTCAAACGCGGCATCACGCCTCCGAGCGACGAACTGGGCATCGCCCAGGCGTTCCTGGACATGATGGCCAAGCTGCTGGCCAATCCCTACCATCTGGCCCAAGCGCAGATGAACCTTGTCTGGGATTATTTCTCGCTGTGGCAGCATTCCATGCTGCGCTTCATGGGAATGAACACCGGGGCGGTGGCGGCCCCGGTCAAAGGCGACTCCCGCTTCAAGGACGAGCAGTGGGAAGAGCATTTCCTGTTCGACTTCATCAAGCAGTCCTACCTCATCTCCGCCCGCCACATTCACGAGGTGGTGAGCAACGTCAAGGGGCTGGACGAGACGACGCAGAAGCGCGTCAATTTCTTCACGCGCCAGTACATCGATGCCCTGAGCCCGTCGAATTTCGCCTTCACCAACCCGGAGGTGTTCCGCGAGACCGTCAAGAGCCAGGGCCAGAACCTGATCAAGGGTTTTGGCAACCTGCTGCGGGACATCGAAGACGGCGACGGCAGCCTGCGCATCCGCATGACCGACACTTCGGCGTTCCAGATGGGCAAGAATGTCGCCACCACCCCCGGCAA
>JBAWHH010000828.1:0-3382 GCA_049593715.1 Rhodocyclaceae bacterium | reverse complement strand
CGTCCAGGGCCAGGCGGGTGCCGGAGCCGATGGAAAAATGGGCGGTGTGGGCCGCGTCGCCTATCAAGACCACATTGGCGTGGTGCCAGCGCGCATTGCTCACGCGGCGGAAATTGAGCCAGCCAGCGCCCGGTCCGGCCTGGGCCAGCAGTCCATGCCCCTGCAACTGGGCGGCAAACAGCCCCTCGCAGAATGCGACGGAATCCGCCAGGCTGGCACGATCCAGCCCCGCCGCGCGCCAGGTTTCTTCCCGGGTTTCGACGATGAAGGTACTGGCATCGGCGGCGTAGGGGTAGGCATGGAGCTGGAACCAGCCCCATTCGGTCTGCTCGAACGCAAACGTGAAGGCCTCCAGGGTCCGCCGGCTACCCAGCCAGACATAGCGGTTCTGTCCTACCCTGATTTCTGGCTGGAACCAGACCGGATGAGCATCCCGTACGCGGGAATTGACGCCGTCGGCGCCGACGATCAAATCGCAGCCGGCAAATTCCGCGATGTCCGGAACCGCCCGCTCGAACTGCAGCTTGACGCCGAGTTCCTGGGCTCGGGATTGCAGGATTCGCAGCAGGCGATGGCGGCCGATGCCGCCATACCCATGTCCGCCGCAGGAGACGAGTTCTCCCTTGAAATGAATGTCGATGCGGTCCCAGTGGGTGAGGCTGGCGGCGATGTCCCGGTGGCTGGGCGCATCGACTTCGGCAAGATGATCCAGCGAAGCGTCGGAAAACACCACGCCCCAGCCGAACGTGTCGTCGGGGCGGTTTTGCTCGAAGACGGTGACCTCGTGGCGGGGATCGGACTTCTTCAACAGAATGGAAAAATACAATCCGGCGGGCCCGCCACCGACGCAAACGATCTTCATGCCGCTGGACCAACCGCGAAGTCAGGCAAGCGCCCACCCTGGACGCGGACGAGGAATACCGTGGTGATGGCGGCGCGCACGATCGTTTAAGGTGGAATTAATCTTTCGACGATATTGTATTGTAGTGTCAATTAAGCATGACAGTGGCCACTGTTAGGTTCCATTTCCTGCCGTCAGGCGCTCGCGCGATACCGCGGGCAATCGGCGGCCGCAGGCCAAGGAGCATTTTTCGAGGGCTAGTCCAATGAAGCCGCATCCGGCCGTAGCACCTCGGCCAATACCCCGCCGATCGCCATGCGCCTGCTGATCGTCGAAGACGACCCGCTGCTCGGCGACGGCATCCAGGCCGGACTGAAACAGGCCGGTTATTCCGCGGACTGGGTGCGTGACGGCATCGCCGCCGATCAAGCCCTCGCCAATGAAACCTACGACGCCGTGGTGCTCGATCTGGGCTTGCCGCGCCTATCGGGTCTCGATCTGCTGCGCAAATTGCGGGCGGCCGGCAACACGGTGCCGGTGCTGATCCTCACGGCGCGCGACCGGGTGGAGGATCGCATCACCGGGCTGGACGGCGGCGGCGACGACTACCTGGTCAAACCTTTCGACCTGCACGAACTAGCGGCGCGGCTGCGGGCCCTGGTGCGGCGCAGCCACGGGCAGGCCCATCCGCTGCTGCGGGTTGGACTGCTGGAAATGGATCCCGCCGCGCACACGGTACATTTCGACGGTTCGCCGGTGGAACTCTCCGGACGGGAATTCGCCGTGCTGCACGCCCTCGCCTTGAACGCCGGCCGGGTGATGTCCCGCGACCGCCTGGAACAGACGCTCTACGGCTGGGGCGAAGAGGTGGAGAGCAATGCCATCGAAGTCCACATCCACCACCTGCGCCGAAAACTCAAGCCGGAACTGATCCGGACGGTGCGCGGCGTCGGCTACACCATGCCCAACCCGGGCGGTCAGCCTTGACCAAGCTGCCTTTCCTGTCGTTGCGGGCGCGTCTGCTGGCGCTGCTCCTCGGGTCCATGGCGCTGGTCTGGTCGCTGCTGGTGGTGGCCAGCTATTTTGATTCGCGGCACGAAATCGGCGAAGTGCTGGATGCCCATCTGGCGCAGTCCGCCGCACTGCTGGTCGCCCAGACCGGCTATGAGATGCTTCACCGGCCTCTCCCGGACACCGCCGGGCTGCCCATGCGTCGCGGCAAAGACCACGACCATGACCAAGACGATGACCACGAACGCGGAGACGACGAGCGTCGCGTTGAAATCGTGGCGCCTGCCCACCGCTACGAGCGCCGCGTGGTCTTCCAGATCTGGGACGCTGGGGGAAACCTGCGGTTGCGTTCCGCCGGGTCCCCAAAACGCCGGCTCAGCCCCCAGGAACAAGGTTTCAGCGATGTGCTACTGGAAGATGACTCCTGGCGTGTATTCAGCCTGCGCGACCCAGGCAAGCGCTTCGTCGTCCAGGTGGGGGAACACGAGCATTTCCGCGATGAACTGGCCGAGAAGATCGCTGAGAACATGCTGTCGCCGCTGAAGATCGCCCTGCCGGTTCTGGCATTCCTGCTCTGGATCGGGGTGGGCCGCGGTCTTGCCCCCCTGGCCGAGATCAACCGGCAACTCGCCCGCCGTGCGCCGGATCGCCTGGAGGCGGTGGACGCCGGTTCCGCGCCGGCGGAAGTGAGGCCCCTGGTGATAACCCTGAACAAACTGTTGGAGAAAGTGCGCACGGCGCTGGAGAACGAGCGGCGCTTCACTGCCGATGCGGCCCACGAGTTGCGCACCCCGCTGGCCGCGCTGAAGACCCAGGCCCAGGTTGCCCTGGCAGCAAGAGACGTTGCCAGTCGCCAGCATGCCCTGCGGCAGGTGCTGACGGGATGCGACCGCGCCTCCCATCTCGTGGAGCAGATGCTGACCCTGGCCCGCCTGGACCCCCAGGCCGGTACGCCCACCTTGCAGCCGGTGGACCTGCGGCGGGTGGCCGCCGAGGTGATCGGCGACCTGACGGAGGCAGCGCTGGCCAAAGACATCGATCTGGGCCTCGACGGAAACGAAGCGCTGATGGCGAGCGGCGATGGGGCCATGCTCGCCGTGCTGCTGCGCAACCTCGTGGACAACGCCGTGCGCTATACGCCACGGGGCGGAACGGTGGCAGTGGGGCTGCAAGCGCGGCCGGAAGGCCCCGCCCTGGTGGTCACCGACAACGGCCCAGGCATCGCGACCGATGATCGTGAACGCGTCGGCCGGCGCTTCTATCGCGTCCTGGGCACGGGGGAAAACGGTAGCGGCCTTGGACTGTCCATCGTGCAGCGAATCTGCGAACTCCACGGCGCGCGCTTGTCCCTTGAGCCGGCGGACCAGGAACGCGGCTTGCGCGTCGTGGTCGCTTTTCCGCCCGTTCACTGACCATCCCGGCCGCCGCGATCTGCGGCTGCCGGGCACCGCCCGGGCCGCAACCCGGGCTTTTCACCGCGGTGGCGGACCCTCCGGAGGGAACCCCGCGCCCCGCCGCTTCGACTACCCC
>JBAWHH010000827.1:0-1803 GCA_049593715.1 Rhodocyclaceae bacterium | reverse complement strand
GCCGGGGTCTGGGCGGACAGCACCAGAAGTTGCGGCCCCGGCGCGGCCGCCGGCACCGCAGCCGCGGCAGGCGCTTCCTCGACGATGACGTGGGCGTTGGTGCCGCTGAAGCCGAAGGAGCTGATGCCGCCGCGGCGCGGCGCACCCGGCGTGGCCGGCCGCGGCGTGAGTTCGGTAGGCACGCGGATGGCGATGTGCGCCCAGTCGATCATGGGGTTCGGCTGCTTCAAGTGCAGGTGCGGCGGAATCGCCTGGTGCTGCAGCGCCAGCACGGTCTTGATGACGCCGGCGATGCCGGCGGCGGCCTCGAGGTGGCCAATATTGGTCTTCACCGAACCCACCTGCAGCGGCTGCCCGGCCGGGCGCTGGCCATAAGCCTGATGCAGCGCCTTCACTTCGATCGGGTCGCCCAGCGGCGTGCCGGTACCGTGAGCCTCGACGTAGCCGATGTCGGCGGGCTGCAGCCGGGCGTTGGCCAGTGCGGCGCGGATCACCGCCTCCTGCGCCGTGCCGTTGGGCGCGGTCAGGCCGCTACTGCGGCCATCCTGATTGAGTGCTGAATCACGCACCAGCGCCAGCACGCGGTCGCCGTCCCGTTGCGCGTCCGACAGGCGCTTGAGCACTAACATGCCGCAGCCTTCGCCCCGCACGTAGCCATCGGCGGAGGAATCGAACGTCTTGCAATGGCCATCGAAGGACATCATGCGCGCCCGCGACGTCAGCACCGAACCGTCCGCCGTCAACGTCAGGTTCACGCCCCCCGCCAGCGCCATGTCACATTCGCGCCCGCGCAGGCTGTGCAGCGCCCAGTGCAGCGCCACGAGAGAGGACGAGCAGGCGGTGTCGATGGCGACGTTGGGGCCGTGCAGGCCGAGGACGTAGGAGAGCCGTCCCCCCGCCACGCTATGGGCGGTGCCGGAGGGCGTATACGCATCGCCGTTGCGCGTGCCCAGGGCCTCTGCCAGTTCCATCGCGTAGTCGTGGGTGGTGATGCCGATGTACACCGCGGTCTGGCTGCCCGCCAGCGACGATGGCGCGATGGCGGCGTTCTCCAGCGCTTCCCAAGTTACTTCCAGCAGCAGCCGCTGCTGCGGGTCCATGCTGACCGCCTCGCGCGGCGAAACGCCGAAAAACGCCGCGTCGAACTGGTCAACGTTGCGCACGAAGGTACCCCAGCGGGTATAACTCTTGCCCGGCGTATCGGGATCCGGGTCATAGACGGCGTCCACATCCCAGCGCTCCTTGGGTACCTCGATGACGGCGTCCGTGCCCTGGCGCAGCAATTCCCAGAAGGCGGCCGGGTCTTCGACCCCGTTGGGAAAGCGGCAGCCGATGCCGACGATGGCAATGGGCTCGGTGCGGTCACGCTCGGCCGCGGCCAGACGCTTTTCGAGTTGGTCGATGGCGAGCAGCGAGCGCTTGAGCAGTGCCGCATGGTCGTTCTGGCGGTTGTCGCTCACAGCGCCTCCTGGGGGCCGAGTTGGTCGAGTCGGTTCATCAGTAGTCGGGCAAGTTCGTCTTCGTCCAGCGCATCAAACACGCCGGTGTTGGAGGATTCCGGGGCGGCAGGCGCAGTCTCCGCCGGCGCAGCCGCTGGCGCCAGTTCCGCCGCGAGGGTACCTGAGGCCAGAAATTCGACCAGGGCCGCCACCGACGGATGATCGAACGTCACCGTGGCGGGCAAGGTCTCGGCAACGGTCTTCCCCAACAGGTTGCGCAGTTCCACCGCCATCAACGAATCCAGGCCGAGTTGGCGCAGGGGTTCGTCTACCGGCAGATCTTCAGTGCGGGGCAGGCCCAGCA
>JBAWHH010000826.1:0-2374 GCA_049593715.1 Rhodocyclaceae bacterium | reverse complement strand
CCCAACATCACCATCATTGCGCCGTGGCGCGAATGGGATCTGCTGTCGCGGGAAAAGCTGCTGGAGTTTGCCGAGAAGCACGGCATCCCCGTGGAGATGAAACACCGCGCGGGGGGCAGCCCGTATTCGATGGACGAACAATCCGCCGATCAGAACGTTTTGGGAACACATCGGCAGGATCGGCCCGCCAACATGGGGTATCGGCGGCAGGCCGGGGGTCTGCATCGGACAGGCGTGCATGTCGCTGACTCGGGCTGCGGGGGGCATGGCGTGTCTTCTCCTTCGCGGAATGACGGGTTTGCAGCGCGACCGGGCGCAACGCTGAGAGGGTTTCAGCACCTCCCGTGCCATCGCCGGTGGCCGATTCTTATCCTATTTAATTCAGCAAGATAGAGATGAAGCGGGGGATAGCAGGGCAGGGTCCTGGGGTGCGACGAAAATTGCTGGGGACGCCAACTCGGGCCGGGTGGAGGCGCGTGTTTACGGGGACGACCGGTCGCTTCATGGCCTGGATCCTGATCTCCCAGGCAGCCCGCGGCTACTGCGGGGGCGTTCTGGCGACCAGGATGCCGCGGGCGAGAAATTCCCGGTAACGCTGCGGTATCGACGAAGGCTCGCCCGCCGCCGCGGCGATCTGGATCGCCCCCGCCGCTGCCGCACCCGTCAAGCCGGGCGGCGGGGGAACAGGAGGCAGGTCGGGTGGCGCCATGCTCTCTCCGCTCCAACACGCCGCCAAGGCCGCGAAGCGGGCGCCGCAGTCGATTTCAATTTCGACCGCGGCGGCACCGGCGGTCCGGCTGTTGTCGGCGCTGGGCTCCCGTGCCCAGGCCTCGGCCGCGTCGAGAGCTTGCGCCGCTTCAGCCGTCGCTGCATCGCCCAGCGCCGCTCGCACGCACAAGCAGGCCCACAGTACCGCGTCCGGCTTCGGCAGGGCGTGGGCCAAATAGGCGACCGCATCGGTGTTGTTTCCGGCTTCGATCAGTGCGGTGAGGAATTGCGACGGCGACGGGTCGTGTGCCAGCAGCGCGCGTGTGGCCTCCGCCAGGGGCATATGAGCGCAAACGTCCTTCGGCGTGCGATCTGCGAGACGGATCAGCGGATTGGGATCAGAGGGTCTGTCCATTCAGTTCACCATGACCATGCCGCCTTTCACGGTCGTCAGTCCGTCGCCTTTCAGCGTCGACAGCAGGCCTTTCAAGTCGAGGGTTGTCTGCGCCTCCACCTTCACCTGGAGCGCCTTGATGGTGATACCCGTCTGGTCGATGGTGATGCTGTTCTGGCCGACCTTGAGGGTGATGGACTGCATGGCTTCGGTGGACTGCGTGCCCGCCTTGATCTCGACCGACTGGTTTCCCGTCGTGACGGTCAGGGTATCGTTGCCAGTGCTCAGCGTCGTGGTGCGGTCTTTGTGGATCTTGACCGCCTGACTCCCTATGGCCACTTCCAGCGTGTCGTCTCCGGTCTGGATCGTGGTGGTCCGGTCTTTCCACACCGATATCGTCTGGCTGCCCTCGCTGGCTTGGTTGTTGCCGATCGTAAGGGTCTGATTGTTAAAAATTTCCACCACCTGGTTGCCGTCGTCCTTCTTTTCGAAGCCAACCTTCAGGCTGTCGTTGTTTTCCACCACCCGGTTGAAATCCCGCTCGGCGTGGAAGTAGATCTCCTCGGCATCCTTCTTGTCCTCGAAACGCAGTTCGTTGAAATTGGCGTCCGACCCGCCGGGAGAGCTGCGCGTCTTGATCGTCGATCGCGTCTGGTGGCCCGGCAGATCGTAGGGCGGCATCTGGTCGGCGTTGTGCACGCGGCCGGTGATGATCGGGCGGTCCGGATCCCCCTCCAGGAAATCGACGATCACCTCCTGGCCGATACGGGGCAGGAAGAGCTGCCCCCACTGCTTGCCGGCCCAGCCCTGGGCGACGCGCACCCAGCACGAGGCTGTTTCGTCACTTTTGCCGTAGCGGTCCCAGGGGAACTTGAGCTTCACGCGGCCGTATTTGTCCGTATGCAGTTCCTCGCCTTTGGGCCCGACGACGACGGCGGTCTGGGGACCGCGCATCGCCGGCCGGGGCGTTATCCGGGCCGGGCGGAAAGGGCGTGCGCTGTCGATGGCGGTGAAGTCTGTGGTGAGGCTGTAGCTCGACAGATCCGGCAGAGCGCCTAACTCATGCTCCGCCGACATCAACTCGTGTTCGGCGCCCACGACCAGATATTCCTTGTTCAGGCTGGCGCGGGGATGGTCGGCGAGGTTGAAGACGTGGCCGACGCCGACCCCTCGCGCGTTGCCCTTGCCGGAGTAGCGTTGACGCGTGACCTGGAGCGCTTCGAGTCGAATCTTTGCGTAGTCTCCACCGCGTTTTGAATCCGTGTACGAGCC
>JBAWHH010000825.1:0-4655 GCA_049593715.1 Rhodocyclaceae bacterium | reverse complement strand
ATGACTACCTGGGCCTAGCCAACCATCCACGGCTCGTGGCAGCCGCCACGGATGCCGTGGCCCAGCACGGCGTCGGCAGCGGCGCCTCCCATCTGGTCAGCGGCCATCACGCGCTGCACCAGGCGCTGGAGGACCGGCTCGCCCGCTTCATGGGGCGCCCGTGCCTGCTGTTTTCCAGTGGCTACATGGCGAACATCGGCATCCTGCCGGCCCTGATCGGAAGGGAAGACGCGATCTTTGCCGACCGCCTCAACCACGCCTCCCTCATCGACGGCGTGCGCTTGTCGCGCGCTGAAAGCCTGCGCTTCCGCCACAACGACGTGGCGCAGCTCGACCAACTCCTCGGCCAATCGACCGCAAGACGCAAGCTCATCGTGGTGGATGGCGTGTTCAGCATGGATGGCGACCTGGCGCCGCTGCCCGACTTGCTGGCGCTGGCAGAGCGCCACGACGCCTGGCTGTACGTGGACGACGCCCATGGTTTCGGCGTGCTGGGCGAAAGCGGGCGCGGCGTGCTGGAACATTTTGGCCTCGCCAGTCCGCGCCTCATCCACATGTGCACCCTGGGCAAGGCGGCCGGAGTCAGCGGCGCCGCCGTGTTCGCCGAGCCGGGGGTGATCGACTGGCTGCTGCAGTCTGCGCGCAGTTACATCTTTGCCACCGCGGCCCCGCCGGCGCTGGCGGCGGCGCTGCTCGCCAGCATCGACATCATCGAGGGCGAGCCCTGGCGGCGGCGCCACCTGCAAGCCCTGATCGCTCGCCTGCGCCACGATTGTGCGGGGCTGAGGTGGCGGTTGCTGCCCTCCCCCACCGCCATCCAGCCCCTTGTCGTCGGCGAGAATGCCGAGGCCCTGGCGCTGGCGGAAGCGCTGCAGCGATCCGGCATCTGGGTGCCGGCGATCCGCCCGCCGACGGTGCCCGCAGGCACGGCCCGCCTGCGCATTTCGCTATCGGCCGCCCACAGCGAGGAAGACGTCATTCGCCTTGCCGACGCCTTGCGTGCCCTGCAGTAGCGTGAGCGAACCCGAAAGCGCTTCTGATCAGAAGCGGACCACCCCGTTCGTCTCGCTCTTGCACGGCTGGGCCATGCACTCCCGCGCGTGGGGCTATCTCCGGGCACAGCTTGCCGATGATTTCCGCGTGCTGCCCCTGGATCTGCCAGGCCATGGGCAGAACGGCGCTCCAGCGCCGAAAACGCTTAAGGAAATGGCAGATCACATTGCCCCGCTTCTTCCGGAAAGGGCCGTCGTGGTGGGCTGGTCGCTTGGAGCCCAGGTTGCCCTGCGGCTCGCCCTGGATCGAACCGAGCGGGTCGCGGCGCTGGTGCTGATCGGCGCCACGCCGCGCTTCAGGCAAACCGACGGCTGGCCCAACGGCATGCCGGCCACACAGTTCGAGGCGTTCGCGGCGCAATTTGTGGCCGATCCCGCCGCCACCATCCATCGCTTCGTCGCTTTGGCCAGCCTCGGCAGTGCAGTGCCGAAGGCCGTGGCACAACAACTGCTCAAGCTTTTGTCAGAACGGCCGGGGGCCGGCGTGGCGGCCCTCGAAGCCGGCCTGGGCGTGCTGCGCAACACCGACCTGCGCGCCGATAGTGTCGCGGTAGCGGTGCCGGCCTGGATCATCCATGGCGAAGGCGACGCCATCGTGCCGATTGCTGCCGGCCGCTGGCTCGCCGAGACCATACCTGGGGCACAATTCGTTCCCGTCGCCGCCACGGGGCACGTCCCATTTCTAACCCACATCAATGCCATCACCCGAACGATCAGGGAAGCCGCCTTTGGGCGACGCCAGCAGCCCTGACAAAACCCTCATGCGCCGCGCCTTCGAGCGCGCGGCCGGGAGCTACGACGCCGCCGCAAACCTGCAGCGCACCGTCTGCGCCCGCCTCGGAGAACTGCTGGAAGAGGTGCCTGTGTCTCCCCGCAGAATTCTCGACGCCGGCTCCGGCACCGGTTTCGGCGCCACCGTGCTCGGCCCCCGGTTCCCGGTGGCGCAAATCATTGAACTCGACATTGCCCACGGAATGCTGCAAGTGTCCCGCGCCAAGCGCGGAGGAAGTCAAGCGGTGTGTGGCGACATCGAGTCTCTGCCGCTGGCCGGCGCCGCCTTCGATCTGGTGTGGTCCAGTCTGGCCCTGCAGTGGAGTACCGCCCCGGCCCGGGCGTTCGGCGAGATCCACCGCGTGCTGCGGCCCGGCGGCTGGCTTCATGCCTCGACCCTGGGGGCGGATACGCTGTGGGAGCTGCGGGCGGCGTTCGACGGCGTCGATCCCCATAGCCACGTCAATCGCTTCGACGGCGTCGCCCACCTCGAAGCGGAAATCGGCGCTGCCGGACTCGCCATCCATCGCGTGGTGCGCCGACAGGTGACGCTGCGCTATGCCTCAGTGCGGACGGTGCTCCACGATCTCAAGGCCATCGGCGCCCACAACGTCACCGGCGGGCGCCCGACCGGGCTGATGGGCAAGGCGCGCTGGCGGCAGGTGGAAGCCAACTACGAATCCCGCCGCAGCGAAGGCACGCTGCCGGCAACCTACGAGGTGATTTATGTGCTGGCCCAACGCCCGGAGTAAGCCTTGAGCGGACGCGCGTTTTTCGTCACCGGCACCGATACCGGCGTCGGCAAGACCCTGGTCACCACCCTGCTCATGGATGCGCTCAAAAGCCGCGGCAAGCAGGTGCTGGGCATGAAGCCGGTGGCCGCCGGGTGCGAAGAAACGCCCGATGGCTGGCGCAACGAAGACGTGGAAGCGCTGCGGGCGGCGGCCAGCTTCCCGGTGGATCGCGACGTGATGAACCCGTACCGCTTCCTCCCCCCCATCTCGCCCCACCTGGCGGCGGCGCAGGCGGGCGTCGCCATTGACCTCGCCCTCGTGGGAGAACGGCTGGAGCGCATGCGGCGCCGGGCGGATATTGTGCTGGTGGAAGGGGCCGGCGGCTGGTATGCCCCGCTGGGTCCGGCGACCACCATGGCGGACCTGGCGCGGGCGCTGGCGCTGCCGGCCATTCTCGTCGTCGGCATGCGCCTGGGCTGCCTCAACCATGCACTGTTGAGCGCCGAGGCCATCGCCGCCAGCGGACTCAGGTTTGCGGGGTGGATCGCCAACGAGGTGGATGCGGACATGGCGTGCCGGCAAGAGAACCTGGCCGCGCTGCGGGAGCGGATCACCGCACCGCTGCTCGGTGTCGTCCCCCATCTGGCCGGGGCAGAAGCAACCAGCGCCATACCTTTCGAACTCGGCCCGCTCGCCGTTTAGGCAGCCCAAATCAAGGGGTTCCTTATCCGCGCGGACGAGGCGCCGAGAGTCCCGCGGCAGACGCTTGCGGTTACACTCCGCTTCCCGCTGTCTTGGCAGAACCACCCACCCACGATGACCCACGACACCAACACCGCCCGCATCGGTCCGATCTGGCTCGCCCCCGGCGTCCAGCCCCATCACGGATGGAGTTTTCTTGTCGCGGCCTTCTTCTCCATCGGCCTGATGACCTTCATCGCGGTCGGCCAGACCTACGTCCTCAACGAGCACCTGAAGATTCCCACTGCGGGCCAGGGCTCCATCAGCGGCGATCTGGTGTTCTTCACCGAACTGATCACGCTGGCCCTGTTCGTCCCCGTCGGCATGCTGGTGGACCGCATCGGCCGCAAGGCGATTTACGCCACCGGCCTGTTGCTGCTGGGCCTGACCTACGCGCTCTACCCCCTGGCGGGCGATGTCGGCGACCTGTATCTGTGCCGCGTCGTTTACGCCCTGGGCGTGGTCGCCGTGGCAGGCGCATTGTCCACCGTGATGGCCGATTACCCGGCGGAGCGTTCCCGCGGAAAACTGGTGGCGCTGGTGGGCGTGCTCGGCGGGCTGGGCATCGTGGTGACCAACCAGGGTTTCGGCGCCGTGCCGGCGGCGCTGATGAAAGCCGGGTTCAGCGGCGACGAAGCCGGGCTTTACACCCACCTGGCCGTAGCCGTGCTGGCGACGGCCGTGGCCGTGGTGGTGGCGCTGGGCCTCAAACCAGGAACCATGGTCAGCAGGGAAGACCGCCCGTCGGTGCGCGAACTGCTGATCAGCGGCTTCGCCCACGCCCGCAATCCGCGCATCCTGCTCGCCTACGGTTCGGCCTTCGTCGCCCGCGGCGACCAGTCGGTGAACGCGACGTTCCTGGTGCTGTGGGGATCCACCGCCGGCATCGCGTCGGGAATGTCCAACGCCGAGGCCGTCAAACAGGGCACCATGCTTTTTGTCATCGCCCAGATCGCCGCCCTGGTCTGGGCGCCCATCCTCGGGCCGCTCATCGACCGCATGAACCGGGTCACCAGCCTCGCCGTCTGCGCGGGCCTGGCAGCGGTGGGCAACCTGGCGCTGGTGCTGCTGGAAAATCCCTTGGGCAGCTACGCTTTCGTGTTCTTCGTCCTGCTGGGCATCGGCCAGATCAGCATCTTTCTGGGGGGGCAGGCCCTCATCGGCCAGGAGGCGCCGCCACGCGAGCGCGGCTCCGTCATGGGCGCCTTCAACGTCTCCGGCGCCATCGGCATCCTGCTCATCACCGTCATCGGCGGGCGGTTGTTCGACCAGATCGACCCGCGGGCGCCGTTCGTGATCGTAGGCGTCATCAACGTCCTGCTGATGATCGCCTGCGCCTTAGTGCGGCTCAGGGCCC
>JBAWHH010000824.1:0-2382 GCA_049593715.1 Rhodocyclaceae bacterium | reverse complement strand
GGTCCAGTGGGTGAAAGATTGCTTATCCGAATTCGTTTCGACATCCGCTGAACCACCTCCGCGAATTTAACGACTTAACGGGACGTCACTTGACGTTTGGCCGGGAGCCTTCGCTGCACAGCGAACAAGCGCAGATTCACCGGGCCACGACAGGGATTGGACGTTCGCCGCTTGCCCCGGCCTCAATGGAGAGAGGGTTAACCTTGGGAACTCAGGCCGTACCGCTTCTAACGTGCTTAAGGGGCACCGCCGTGACCTACGGTGGATAGCTGCGACAACTTCGTCCACGAGGTGGAGGGTGATAGGCCCCCATGGTTGCCATGGACCGACTATTGCGCTGATTCGCCGCCTCGGCCACCTGCTTGGCCTTCTGAAGTTGAGCCGGAAGCCGTTCTGTGCTTCAGGCGCTGCCCGATCTAGACCTCAAGGTCTTTATTCATGGTGAGTTGGCGGCAAGAGGCTGTCGGCGCGCGTCGGAGACGACGCCTCAAGGATGCCTGCGGGACAGGGCCACCGCGAATTTCCCCGGAAGGCGCTGGATCGGGCGTTCCGGCAAGACTCGCTTGCTGGTCAATCCTTGAACCGTGCGACGGCGGTCTCCAGGCTGTGCGCCATGGCGTTCAACTCGCGGGATGTGCCAGCCAACGCGGCAGTAGACGCATTGTTGCGCTCGGAAACCGCCGCGACGTGCTCGACGTTGCGAGCAATCTGCTCGCTGGTCGCGCGCTGCTCCAGCATCGCATCGGAGATGTGGGCAATTTCGGCGATCAACTGTCCCAGAGCGGAGAAGCTTTCGCCAAGGGTCAGCTTGGCCTGCTCTGCGCGCTGCACACTTTCGAGCGACGAGGTCACCCCCTGCGTGATGCTCTCGACCGCCTTGCCGGTACAACTGTGCATTTCGCTGATCATTTCCCCAATTTGGTGTGTCGATTTCGCTGTGCGCTCTGCGAGCTTGCGCACATCGTCCGCGACGACCGCAAATCCGCGTCCTTGCTCGCCCGCGCGGGCAGCCTCGATGGCGGCGTTGAGCGCCAGGAGATTGGTCTGATCGGCAATCTCGCGAATTGAATTCACGACGAGCGCGATACGCGCGCCGGTCTCCGACAGGCGGCGCACGTCGTTTGCCGATTCGGCAATCCGGTCCGCCACTTGCCTGATGCGTTGCGCCGTCTGCTCCATCGCCTCGCGTCCCTCCGAGGAGCGCGTGCCCAATACCTGCGACACTTCGCGCACGTGGCTGGTGACGGCGCCAATTTCGGCGATGCTGGCGCTCATCTGCTCCACGGCGGCAGCCATCGAACTGGCGGCATCACTTTGTCCGCTCACTCCTTCGGCTACGGCGCCAGCCGTACCCGACAACGTTGCTGCTGACGCGGCAACGTGACCGACCTCATGCTTGATCTGCCCGACCAGGCGTGCAAGAGATGTGCGCGTGGTTTCCAGCGCCGTGGCCATTTCCCCGATCTCGTCCGAGCGCTCCAACGATCCAAGCGTACCCAGGTCGCCCTGCGCGAGACGGGTCATCCACCCGGTCAAGGTTCGGATGTCTCTGGACAACGGGCGAGAAACCCCGAGGAACAAGGCCAGTCCGAGGGCAAGGGATAGCCCGAACACGACCGCAAGGACGATCCGCGAACGGTCCAAGAGTTGGACCGTGTCCTTTTCGATACGCGCGTTGTCCGCGTTAGCAAGCTCGACTACCGACTCGATTGCCTTTCGGTGAAGCTGGTATTCGCCATCTAAAGCGCGTAGGGCGGCATCGACTGCGTTTCGGTCATTGCGGTTGAGCGCCGGAAGCAGTTGATGATTGGCGATGTCGTAGAAACGCGGCACTGGCGCGTGCGCCTGATCCAGAAAGGCGCGGCCGATCGCATCCGGCAACGACTGCTTGGTCCAGAACGCGCGCCGCGTCTCATACTCTTCTTGCAGGTGACGCAAACGCTCGGCCAAAGCGGGACGCTGGCTCTCAGTATCGGGCCGGGCCATCTGGAGTGCGACGAGGTAGGACTCGATGATGTAGCTCGGCGGTGGCAGGGTGTCAGCGACCAGGTCCTTGCCGCGAGAAATCTGCTCGTACGTGTGTCCGCCTACCCGTAGGGTCTCAATCGTGTGCAGCGACCAGAGGCCAAATGCGGCAAATCCGAGCACGACGGCGCCGATGACGGTGAGCAATTGCGCTCTTAGCGGCAGTTTCAGAAGTACGGACATGGGATTCTCATTGGTAGCTAACACGATCCATGCATATCGGCTCGTGATTGACATCCTTTATCGATGGCCAGGAGGGACAACATGGCCGACGAGCTACCCGATCGGGTCGGCGGAATTTACCGGGGCTGTTTTGACCGGCGCCTCACATGGAATTGCCGTGGCCCTGGTTGGGTC
>JBAWHH010000823.1:0-1738 GCA_049593715.1 Rhodocyclaceae bacterium | reverse complement strand
GTGCTGCTGGCTTACGCCGCGGTGGGTTTCCAGGTTTCCCTGGTGCTGGCGCGCCGCCGCCTGCTGAAATAGCCGCCCCGGCCCGGTAGAATCGGGCCATGAATACCTTACTGGTTCTCACCAATCTTCCCGATCAGGAATCGGCCGAGCATTTGGCGCGGCAACTGATCGAGGCCCGCGTCGCGGCCTGCGTCAATATCCTCGCGCCATGCCGCTCCATCTATCGCTGGCAGGGCGAGGTGGGAAGCGCCACCGAAGTGCCGCTGCTGATCAAGACCAGCGCGGCGCGCTACGAAGCGCTGCAAGCGGCCATCCGCGCCGGCCACCCTTACGAACTGCCGGAGATCGTCGCCTTGCCCATCGAGCGCGGATTGCCCGATTACCTCGCCTGGGTCGCCGCCGAAACGTCGGCGGAGAGTGATCCCGGCTCTGCGGCTTGAGTGTTCCTGCCATGCGCCGCTGGCTGTTTGTCCCGCTCTGCCTGTTCCTGCCCCTGTTCGCGGCTGCCCAGGAGCTACTGCCGCCGGAACAGGCCTACAAGTTCTCCGCCGAAGCGATCGATGCCCAGACCGTCGAAGTCCGCTTCGACATCGCCAAAGGCTACTACCTCTACAAGGAGAACTTCCGCTTCGCCGCCGATCCGGCCACCGTCAAACTGGGGGCGGCGCAGTTGCCGCTGGGCGAGCCGAAGGAGGACGAGTTCTTCGGCAAGGTGGAAACGTATCGCAAGGAAGTGAAGTTCCTGCTGCCGATCACCGAAACCGGCGGCGCGACGGAATTCAAGCTCACCGTCACCTCCCAGGGCTGCGCCGATATCGGCGTGTGTTACCCGCCGACGCCCATGAGCACTACCCTTTCCCTGCCGTCGATGGGGCAGCCGGACAAGACTCCCGCCCCGTCGGCGCCCTCCCGCGCGGCGGGCGCGGGCGATGAATCCTCCCAACTCGCCCATCTGCTGCGTACCGCCAGTTTCTGGATCGTCCTCACCACCTTTTTTGGCGCCGGCCTGCTGCTGGCTCTCACGCCCTGCGTGTTCCCGATGATCCCCATCCTCTCGGGCATCATCGTCGGTCACGGCCACACCATCAGCCGCCGCCACGCCTTCGGCCTGTCCCTGGCCTACGTGCTGGGCATGGCGGTGACCTACGCCGTGGCGGGGGTGGCGGCGGGTTTCTCCGGCACGCTGCTTTCCAGCGCGTTGCAGAACCCGTGGGTGCTGGGCACGTTCGCCGCGGTCTTCGTGGCGCTGTCCTTGTCCATGTTCGGCTTCTACGAACTGCAGATGCCGACCGTGTTGCAAAGCAGGCTGTCGGATTCCGCCAACCAGCGCCCCGGCGGCTCAGCGGCCGGGGTGGCGCTGATGGGCGCGGTGTCGGCCATCATCGTCGGCCCCTGCGTCGCGGCTCCGCTGGCCGGTGCGCTGCTGTACATCGCCCAGAGTAAGGATGCCGTCCTCGGCGGCGCGGCGCTGTTCGTCATGGCCCTGGGCATGGGCGTGCCGCTGCTCATCGTCGGCGTCTCCGCCCGCACCCTGCTGCCCAAGGCCGGACCGTGGATGGAGGCGGTGAAGAAGTTTTTCGGCGTGCTTCTGCTGGCGGTCGCCATCTATATCGTGTCGCCTGCCGTGCCGCCGGTGGCAGCCATGCTGGCGTGGGCTGCGCTGCTGATCTTCTCTGCCATGTATCTCCATGCCCTCGACCCGCTGCCGCCCAACGCCCACGGCTGGCAGCGTTTCTGG
>JBAWHH010000822.1:0-1821 GCA_049593715.1 Rhodocyclaceae bacterium | reverse complement strand
AGCGATCGACTCCGAGATCAAGCGGTTCGCCGACGAGGGGCCGAGCGAGAAGGAACTGGCGGAGGCGAAGTCCTATCTGAAGGGCTCGCAGATGCTGTCGCTCGATACCTCCTCGAAGCTCGCGCAGGCGCTGCTGCAGTATCAGAACGACAAACTGCCGATCGACTACATCGAGAAGCGCAACGCCATCGTCGATTCGGTGACGCTCGACGACGCCAGGCGCGCCGCCAAGCGGTTGTGGGCCGATGGCCTGCTGACCGTGATCGTCGGCCGCCCGGCGCAAGCCGCCGCCCAGCCCTCCGCCGCCACCCCGCCGGCACGGGCGAACTAGCGCGCCAAGCTCTCAACTCTTTTGACGATATCCGATCAATTCGATGACCCGCCGCGGGCATCACCTCTCCCCGCTGCGCGGGGAGAGGTCGGATCGCGTAGCGATCCGGGTGAGGGGCCTGGCACGGCGGCACTTCGCAATTGAGCTCTCTGGTCGGGGCCGCCCCTCACCCCACCCCTCTCCCCGCAAGAGCGGGGCGAGGGAGCAGGCAGCGGGCGAATGAGGGCGCCACCCACCAACAAATTCCGTCATGGCCGGGCTTGTCCCGGCCATCCACGTCTTTTCCATCGCGTCTGCAATAAGACGTGGATGCCCGGCACAAGGCCGGGCATGTCGAACGCCAAAGCTGTGTCCTTCGAGCAATTCGCCATTTGGCGTGCGTCGCAAAGGATATGCTACACGTCCTGCTCCATATTTGCCTCCGGTGCCCCATGCCCCTCTTGCGGATCGCCCGCGACATCGTGATCGACGAGGACGACATCGAGATCGGCTTCGTGCGCGCCTCCGGTCCGGGCGGGCAGAACGTCAACAAGCTCTCGACCGCGGCACAACTGCGTTTCGACACCACGCGGCTGACGATGCCCGAGGACATGGCCGTGCGACTGGAACGGCTCGCCGGGCAGCGCATGACCAAGGACGGCGTGATCGTGATCCACGCCCAGCGCTTCCGCACCCAGGAGCGCAACCGGGCCGATGCGATCGACCGGTTGGTCGAGTTGCTGAAGGAAGCCGCGGTCCGCCCCATCACCCGCCGCGCCACCCGCCCGACGCTCGGCTCCAAGAAGCGCCGCCTCGAGGGCAAGAAACGCCGCGGCGATATCAAGGCCGGGCGCGGGACCGCACGGTTCGACGATTGATCTTGAGCCGTGTTGCCACGTGCACAGCGTCATCCTGAGGTGCGCGCCCTTGCGCGCCTCGAAGGATGGGCCGCAGGCGCGCGTGGCCGCATCCTTCGAGGCTCGCCCAAGGGGGCGAGCGCCTCAGGATGACGGCGGTTCCGGTGCGGAAGCCGGGGATTTCACGGCTCTTGACGCCTGCTTTTCCCATGGCGGTCGCGTAGTATCGCCTCGTCCGCCACCCAGAGTCGCCCATGCCCGTTCGCCAGTTGCCCGAAACCATCGTCAACCGCATCGCCGCCGGCGAGGTGGTGGAGAGGCCGGCGAGCGTGGTGAAGGAACTGGTGGAGAACGCGCTCGACGCGGGCGCGAGCCGCATCGAAGTGTTCACCGACGGCGGCGGGCGGCGACGGATTGCGATTACCGACGACGGCGGCGGCATGACGCGCGCGGATCTGTCGCTCGCGGTCGATCGCCACGCCACCTCCAAACTCGACGACGAGGATTTGCGGGCGATCCGCACGCTGGGGTTTCGCGGCGAGGCGCTGCCGTCGATCGGCTCGGTGGCCAGGCTTGCGATTTCCACCCGCCACGCCGACGAGCCGCACGCCTGGGCGCTGGCGGTCGAGGGCGGCGCAAAATCGCCGCTGGCGC
>JBAWHH010000821.1:0-1506 GCA_049593715.1 Rhodocyclaceae bacterium | reverse complement strand
CGGCCGGGCGTACGCTGCCATGGGGAAAAGGTTGAGCGTGGCGCCGGCGCCGGTGAGCGCCATTGCGATGCAACGAAGACTAACCCCGCGACTATCCAGTGAATAGCGGCAATGACCTTGAACCAGTAGCAATAAAGAGTTGATACTGGACGATCTTGGTGCCGCCGGCCGAACGGGAGAGATTTGATGCCGATCAACGCGTTACGAGCGATGGAGACCTTCGCCAAGGCGGTTGAGCTTGGTAGCCTGCGCAAGGCCGCTGCCGCCCAGGGCATGAGCCCGCAGGCAGCCAGCCAAGCCTTGTCGCAACTGGAGCAGCATCTGGGCGTGCGGCTGCTGCACCGCACGACGAGGAGCATTTCCCTGACCGAGGAGGGGCAGCAGCTTCTGGAAGCGACCCAGCCGGCCCTGGCGATGCTGGAACGTGCGGTGCAGCGGGCCCGGGCGGCGAAGGACGACATTGCCGGGCCTCTGCATGTCGCGGCGCCGCGCTCGGGATTTGCGCCGGTGCTGTGGCCGGTCGTGGACGCCTTCTGCCGGCAGTACCCGGAGATCCAGCCCGACCTGCACCTCGACGACCACGTCAGCAACTGGGTGCAAGAGCGGGCCGACGTCGGGTTCCGCATTGGCGCGCCCCCCGAAGAGGGGCTGATCGCGCGCAAACTCTTCCCCTTGCAGTTGATCGTCTGCGCTTCACCAGACTATCTGGCGCGCCATGGCGTACCCCAGCGCCTCGACGATCTGGCCGCCCATCGCTGCAGCGTGTTTCGCCATCCGGCAACGGGGCAGGTGTTCCCGTGGTTCTTGAAGGTGGACGGCGAGGTTGTCCGGCGCGACCTGCCCCCTGCGCTGTCGACCAACGACGTCGACGTGGAGTTGAGCGCCGTCCTGGATGGCCAGGTCGTCGCCCAGCTCGCCGGCATCACTGCGGTCCCCCACCTCCGTGCCGGGAGAATCCGACCCGTGCTGGCGCAACATGTGACGGATCACATGGGGGTCTACCTCTACTACGGCAGCCGGCACGCCCAGCCCGCCCGGGTGCGCAAGTTTATCGACTTCGCGGCGGAACGGCTGACTGACAATCCGGATTTCGTGCTCACAGACCGCGAACTCGGCGCCATGATTTAGCGCCAGGGTCTCCGCTTCGGCTTTCCGAGACGATGCTCGTTGCGGGCTCAACCTGCGCGGGAAACCTCTTTCGATGTGCCGCGATGGAGGGTGGTGCCTCCCCTCCCCGCTGGCCGCTGGTACGGCGGGGCGACGTGCGGCAGTCAGCGGATGTTTCGGTCCAGACGGTGCTGAGGTTCTCTTCGACCGTCAAGGTACGGTTCTCGGCCAACGCCTGGCGGCCATGCTCCCTGAGGAACGCCGCTTGTTCGGCCGGAAACGGCGCATGATCGACTGCCCCCCTGGCCGCCACGTCCAGGTAATCGACTTCCTCGATGATTCCGCTCGGCGGCGGTTCGCCGCCTACGCGCTGGGAGGCGAGGCGCGGGTGTTCGGCCA
>JBAWHH010000820.1:0-6686 GCA_049593715.1 Rhodocyclaceae bacterium | reverse complement strand
GATTTCCAGGTAGTTCGCCAGGGTGCGCAGCTTGGCCGTGGAACCGAGTTCAAGTTTGGTGCCCTCGTTGATGTCCAGCGGGCGATCCGAATTGTCCGTCTGCACCCGCACGTAGTTGGCGTCGCCGTCCCTCTCGAAGAGGGTGAAGCTGTAATAGACCTTGGGGGCCTTGCTCGAATCGCCCAACAGGCGCTCGCCAGTCAGGCCCGCGCTGCGCGCGTAGCGGGCGTCGCCCAGTTGGCGCAGGAACGCGGTGACCGTGTCCTGGATTTCGCGATTGATGCTGCTGTGCACCGAAAGGTCGAGGCGGTCGACGCTGTACACCGGCAGGTCGAGCAGGGACGACAACCGTCCGCGTACCACGGAGGCGGTCTTGTCCGCGAACGTCGGCTCCACCGCCGGCTCTGCCTTGGGATTGCGGAAAGGCGGGCGCAGTTCCATTGCGAGATCGCGCAGTTCCGGCGTGATGACGCCGGCGCCGCCGAGCAGCCGCAGATACCTTTCCGTCAGCGCATCGAGCTGGTGGCGGCCATGGGCCAGGAGGTAGGACGGCCGGCGATGGGCGATCATCAGGGCCAGCGTTTGCCGGTAGGCGCGAGCCTGGGCGCGCAGATCGCCGCGATCCAGTTTCGCGTCCACCAACAGGCGATTAACCTCGTCGAAATCGGCGCCGTACCACGCCCACAATCCATCGCCCAGGCCATTAACCTCCCCGTAACCCGCCAGGGCGGAAAGGGGCACCGTATTGAGGTAGTCCAGCACGAGCTGGCGCCGCGAGCCCAGGGTCTGCTCGCCCTGGCGGTAGGCGCGCAGGCTAGCGCTGACCATCTGGCGCAGTTTTTCGGCAGCGGTGGTGGTGATGCCTTCCGGCGAATGGCGGTACTTCTCGATCTGGGTCGCCAGCGTGCTGCCGCCGGGCACGTCGTAATCGGCATTGAAGATACGGATTGCCTTGCTCAGCACGGCCTTGGCGAGGCGCGTCCATTCGACGGCCGGGTTGCGCGTGGGGTACTGGGCATCCAGCAGTTCCCGGTTCTCGATGAACAGCAGGGTTTCGATGGCCAGCGGCGGAATGTCCTCGAACCGGGGATACACGCGCTGGGGATGGCGCGCGCTGAACATCTGCTCGCCGCTGCAGTCGAGGATGCTCAGCCCGGCCTGGGATTTCTCCTGGTACGGCGCGAAATAGCCTTTCCCCGTCAGATCGAGCAGGGCCGGCGACAGCCGCGCCTGGGCATCGACGGCATATTCCTTGGCGCGCAGGCGCTCCACGAAGCGCGGCAGCAGGCTGTAACCGAGCCGCTCATCAAACGGCCCGTTCTGCGGAAAGCGGATCTCTCCGCTCGGGCCGGGCTCCACCCGGAACTGCAGTTCCTTGGCGAGTTGCGCGAAGTGGCGTGCCTGCAGGCGCGAGGTGCGCACTTCTTCGACCGCCAGGACAGCCGCCAAAGCAGCCAGGAGACCAAGCACCAGAAACGTCGTCCACTTGGCCAAGCGCCAGCAGCGACGGGGTGGAGGAGAAGATTCGTTTGCGGCGGCGGGTAGGGCCAACGGGCGGCAATCGGAAAATCGTAGCGGACCATTCTCGCGGAACCGACCCGGGTTGAATAGCGCATGGAGGGAGAATGTCTCGTAAGCACAACACCTTCCCGCCCTACCCCCGAGAACCGCCGATACCGCTCAACGCCTAGCCCCGACCCTGCATTCGACCGACATCGCAAGGCCCGCCCGCAACTCCCGCGAAAGAAGTGAGAGGCGGCGAGCCGGGGAACGGATCCTCAGGGCGCCGATTTGGGCTTCGGCGGCTGTTTTTGTTTCTTCTTTTCCTTGCGCGGGTGATCTTTCGAACCCTTCAGCGGAACCATGGCCAGCCTCCAACGTGTGAACCGGACAAGACAAGTGTAGCCTTTTCCTCTGCGCCGCGGCATGGGTCCACCACTCGCAACCGAGACGGCGAAAGGCCACTTCGGCAATGGCATCGCGCGGCTTGCCATCCAGCCAACATTGCGCCCCACGCACCAGGACGGTGTGAAATAATCTTTCCCGCCATAGGGCTCCGCGATGCAGACCGGAAACGGCAAGGTATTCGCAACGGGCTGGGCAGCACCCGAACAAGAACGGGGCGAAGATCACGACGGTCCGCACGACGGGAGCGGCAATGGACAAGAACGGGACGCAATCGGCAGCGTCCGGCAGCCGGGAGGAGACCACGAGCATTCACTACCTCGTGGGAATGGGGGCTTCCGTCGGAGGTTTGGACGCGCTTCGTCATATCATTCCCCTGCTGGAGAAGCACGGCGTCGCCACCTTCATCGTCGCCCAGCACGCGCTCCCCACCCAGGCGAACCCCCTGCCCCAACTGCTGGAAAAAGACGCCAAGCTGACCATCACCGCGGCGGAAGACGGTGCGGCGCTGACGCCGGATTGCGTGTTCGTGATCCCTCCCGGCTGCGATGCGACGGTCAAAGATGGAAGATTGTGCCTCACGCCAGAGCAGCCCGGCATCCACGGTCTGCCGCGCGTGGACGAACTCTTCCGATCGCTGGCCCAAAGCCACGGCCGCCACGCCATCGGCGTCGTGCTCTCTGGTACCGGCAGCGATGGCGCGGCCGGCGCCGAGGCAATTCACGCCGCAGGCGGCACCGTACTGGTACAGGAGCCCGGCGAAGCGACCGCCCCCGACATGCCCGAAGCCGTCATCCGGGCCGGTGCCGCGGACCTGCAGCTCACGACGGAAGAGATTGCCTTCTACCTGAATGCCCTGGTCCCAGTCCTGGAAGCCGGCGCCCCAACCCAGCCGGCGCTGGACGACGACGAGGATTTCCGGTCGCTGCTCGACCTGGTATTCGAAGCCACGCGCCTGGACGTTACCCAGTACAAAGAAGCCACCCTGCGCCGCCAGATCGAACGGCGCCTGAAAGCACTGGCCCTGGACGGCATGGCGGCCTACCTCGCCCACGTGCGCGACCACGCGGCCGAACTCGCCTTGCTGCGCCAGCAGTTCCTCATTTCGGTCACGGAATTCTTCCGCGACTGCCGGCCGTTCGAAGCACTGGAAACCGCCCTGCGCGAACTCGTCGCGCGCAAGCGGCGCGGCGACAGCGTCCGTGTGTGGGTAACGGGCTGCGCCACCGGCGAGGAAGCCTACTCCGTTGCCATCCTGCTGCAGGAGATCCTGGGACCGCGCCTGGACCAGTTCGAGGTCAAGATCTTCGCCACCGACATCGACGAGGAAGCAGTGCAGTTCGCGCGCCGTGGCCTGTATTCGGCACGCGCCATGGAAGGCGTCAGCGCCGCGCGGCGTGCGCGCTTCTTCTCCAGCGAAAACGGCGGCTATCGCATCAGCCAGGGCGTGCGGGAGATGTGCGTGTTCTCCCCCCACGATCTCATCGTCCATCCGCCATTCATCCGCATGGACGCAGTGATATGCCGCAACCTGCTGATCTATTTCAAGCCGTCCTTGCAGGAACGGGTTTTCAGCCACCTCCATTTCGCTCTCAATTCCGACGGCTACCTGCTGCTGGGGCGATCCGAGTCGGTGGGGCCGACCTCGCGCCTGTTCGAGGCGGTGGACGCCGAAAACAAGCTGTTCCGGCGCAAGTCCCTGCCTACCCAGTACCCAGCCTACCCCGTGAGACGGCCACCCGCCGCGATACCCGTGCGCCCGCGAATCGACCCCCCTGACAATGAAACCGGCAGCCTGGTGGCGAGTGCGCTCAACCGTCTGGCCGGCGAATACGCACCGGCCAGCGTGCTGGTGGATACCAATTTCCGTGTGCTCCATTTTTTTGGCAACGTCCGGCGCTATCTGGCCCTGGGCGAAGGCTCGGCCGATTTTTCCCTGTTCGCCCTCTGCCTGCCCGAACTGCGCGACGAACTGAAGATTCTTTGCTACCGCATGCTGCGGCCGGACCTGTCCGAAGCCCGCGGCCTGCCGGCGCGGATGACCCTGGACGGCAGTGCCGTGTTCGTCCAGCTCACCATCCGCCATGTGCCGCAGGAACAGAATGGCGCCGCGCCGGCCCTGCTCATCAGTTTCGAGGAAATGCCCGCGGATCCCCCGGCTTCCGGCGCCACGGCAAACCCCGATGGCTATCCCGACACAGCGGCTGAAGAGATCGGCCGCCTGCGCCGCGAGCTGGAAACCACGCGCAGCCATCTGCAGGCGGTGATTGAAGAGTTGGAGTCCTCCAACGAGGAGTTGCAGGCCCTGAATGAGGAAATGCAGGCTTCCTCGGAGGAACTGCAATCCTCCAACGAAGAGCTTCAGGCCTCCAACGAAGAATTGACCACCCTGGCCGACGAGCTGCGGGCAAAATCCGCCGAACTCGCCCGATCCAACACCGCGCTGACGAACGTGCAGGAGTCCATGCGCTCGGCGCTGGTGGTGGTGGACCGTCTCGGGCGCGTCACGCGCTTCAACTCCCAGGCAGTACGCATTTTCGGCCTAGTGAAGGAGGACATCGGCCAGACCCTGGACAACGTGCCCAGCCACCTGCCGCTGCCACGTCTTCGGGACCAGATCAGCCGCGCCAGCGAAACCGGTGCCGTGGTCGTGGAACCGGTGCGCGAGGGCGACCAGCACTACCTGATGCAGGTCGCGCCCTACGTCGATGAAACGGGCGAACGCAGCGGTGCGATCCTGACGTTTGCCGATGTTTCCGAGTTGCGGCGCACCGAACTGGCGCGCCAGGACGCCCAGGCGCGTTTCGACGCCTTCATGCTGGCGGTACCCGCCATCGCCTGGATCAAGGACGAAGAGGGACGGCACGTCTACTTGAACGGGCCATATCTGGAGAGGCTGGGGATCGGGCCCGAGGACAGCCTCGGCAAGACCGATTTCGATCTTTGGCCCACGGAAACCGCCGAATCCTGCCGCCAGAGCGACCTAGAAGTCATCAACACCGGCCAGCCGCACCAGCATGCCGAAGAAGCCATTGCAGCCGACGGCACCCGCACCTGGTGGCTGATCAGCAAATTTGCCTTCCGCGACGCGTCCGGCCGGTGCCTGTTGGGCGGCATCGGCCTGGATGTCACCCAGTCCAAACAGATCGAATGCGCCCTGCGCGCCAATGAGCAGCGGTTGCGACTTGCACTGGATGCCGCCCAGGCCGGTACCTGGGAGTGGAATCTCGGCAACAACGAGAACACTTGGTCGGACGAGATGTGGCCGCTTTACGGCATTGCGCCGCGAAGCTGCCTTCCTTCCTACGAGGCATGGCGCGCGACGGTTCATCCGGACGACCGTGCCCGCGTCGAGCAAACCATCGGCGCGGCCGTAGCCCGGGGCCAGGAGTTCGAAACCGACTGGCGCGTCAACGCCCCGCCGGACACGCCGCCGCGGTGGCTCCTGTCGCGCGGCAGCCCCCTGGTGGGCGACGACGGCAAGGCGACGCGCTACCTCGGCATCGTCATGGACATCACCGTGCGCCAGCGCATCGCCGAAGCGCTGCAGGCAAGCGAAGATCGTTTCCGGACGCTGTTCGAGAAGATGGAGGAAGGTTTCTTTCTCCTCGAAGCCATTCTCGGCGATGCGGGCCGCCCGGTGGATTGGCGCTTCCTGGACGTCAACCCGGCCCACGAAAAGCTGCTCGGCGTGAAGCGAGAGGAAGTCGTCGGCCATACCATCAGCGAGCTGTACCCGGCGCTGGACGCTTTCTGGCTTGACGCCTATGCCCATACGGCGATGACCGGCGAGTCCCTGCGGCGGGAGGGCATCGTCTCGGCCTCGGGCCGGTACTACGAGAGTTCCATGTATGCGCCGCGCCACGGTCAGGTTGCAGTGGTCTACAGCGACACCACCGAGCGAGTGGCCGCGCAGAAAGCACGGCAAGAGAGCGAAGGGCGTTTCCGGGCGCTGGTGGAACAGGCCGCCGATGCGCTGGTGGTGTGCAGTGAGGACGGTCGCATCATTGACGTCAACCGCCGCACCTGTGAGAGCCTCGGCTATACGCGGGAAGAGTTGTTGCAACTGTACTTGCCCGACATCGACGTGGCCTACGACTTGTCGCGGGCACAGGCGACGTGGCACGAGATAAGGCGCGGCGAGCCCTTCACCGCGCTCGGGCAGCATCGTCGCAAGGATGGAACGGTGTTCCCCGTCGAGATCAGTCTCGGCGTATTTGAACGCGACGGCGAGCGTAGCTATGTCGGATTGGTGCGCGACATCAGCGATCGGCTTCGGGCGGAACAGGAACTGCGTGTCAGCGAGCGGCGCTTCCACGACATCGCCAATGTCTCGGGCGATTGGGTGTGGGAGACGAATGCCGAAGGCCGATTCACCTACCTGTCCGAAAACCTGACCGAAGTGCTCGGTTACGATCCCGGCGAGCTTCTCGGCAAGCGGCCCTTCGACATCATCCCAGCAGAGGATGGCGAACGCGTCCGCGTCAGCGAGCACATTGCCGCGATGTCGGCTCGCCGCGAGGCGTTTCGCGATGTCGAACACAGCGTTCTGCACAAGGACGGCAGCCTTCGCCACGTTGTGGTGAATGGCACGCCGATCCTCGACGGCCAGGGCAACCTGCTGGGTTACCGCGGCCAGGACAAGGACATCACCGAGCGCAAGAGCATCGAGAATGAACTGGCGCGCTACCGCTTCCATCTCGAGGAACTGGTGGCGAGCCGCACCGCCGAGCTTGCCGAAGCCCAGCAGCGGGCCGAGGCGGCCAACAAGGCCAAGAGCG
>JBAWHH010000819.1:0-4161 GCA_049593715.1 Rhodocyclaceae bacterium | reverse complement strand
CCTGTACACCGAGGAAGGGAAATACCAGAAGCTTGATTTCACGGACATCGAGAAAGGGAAGGCGAAGCTTCCGCCGCGGGTCCAGGATGGCTGGATTGGTTTGGTCCAGCACTATTTCGTCAGCGCCTGGCTGCCCCAAGGGCGGGTCGAGCGGGAGTTCTTCGCCAAGAAGGTTGGCCAAGATCTTTACACGGCCGGAGTGATCGTGCCGGTGCCGGCGGTGGCGCCAGGAGCGTCGGGCAAAGTGGATATGTCGCTGTATGCCGGGCCGCAGGAGCAAACGAATCTGGAGAAGCTGGCTCCGGGGTTGGCTCTGGTGGTCGACTACGGCTGGCTGACGGTCATCGCGGCGCCGCTGTTCTGGCTGCTCGAGTGGATCCACAAGTTGGTGGGTAACTGGGGCTGGGCCATCATTCTGCTTACGGTCCTGATCAAGGCAGTGTTTTTCCCGCTTTCGGCGGCTAGCTACCGATCCATGGCGAAAATGCGCGTCGTGACGCCGAAGATGGCCAAGATCAAAGAGATGTACGGTAGCGACAAAGCGCGCATGAATCAGGAGATGATGCAGCTCTACAAGAAGGAGAAGATCAATCCGCTTGGTGGCTGCCTGCCAATCGTTGTGCAGATCCCTGTGTTTATCGCACTTTACTGGGTGCTGCTAGGCACGGTGGAGATGCGGCATGCGCCCTGGGCGTTGTGGATTCATGATCTTTCGAGCAAGGATCCTTACTATGTCCTGCCCATTATCATGGGCATCAGCATGCTGGTGCAGACGAAGCTCAACCCGACCCCGCCCGATCCCATCCAAGCGAAGGTCATGCTGGCCATGCCTATCATTTTTACGGGCATGTTCCTGTTCTTCCCGTCCGGTTTGGTGATCTACTGGGTCGTCAACAACCTCCTGTCGATCGCGCAGCAGTGGCAGATCACGCGGATGGTTGAGGGTGCCACGCGGAAATAGGAACGACGTTATTGCCGCCATTGCTACCGCGCAGGGGCGCGGTGGTATTGGCGTAGTGCGGCTGTCGGGTTGTTCGCTCGCTCGGTTCACGCGGGAGATTGCAGGCAAGAATCTGTTGCCGCGCACAGCCACCCTGACAGACTTTCTCGGCGGGGACGGCCAGGCGATCGACCGCGGGATCGCCATCTTCTTTCCCTCCCCCCATTCTTTCACCGGCGAAGAGATTCTCGAACTGCAGGGCCATGGTGGCCCGGTGGTCATGCGCATGCTGTTGACCCGCTGCGTTGAACTTGGCGCACGGATCGCAGAACCCGGTGAATTCACGCGGCGGGCTTTCCTGAATGACAAGCTGGACCTCGCTCAGGCGGAAAGCGTCGCGGACCTGATCGATGCTTCGACGACGGCCGCCGCGCGCTCTGCGATGCGTTCGCTCGCTGGAGCATTTTCTCAAGAAATTCATTCGCTGGTCAGCGCGCTTACGGAGTTGCGCATGCTGGTGGAGGGATCGCTCGACCTTCCCGAGGAAGGAATCGATTTTCTGGCGGAAGCGCATATCCCCACGAAGCTTGCGGCACTCGGAGAGCGGATCGAGACGATACGGGTACGAGCACGTAGCGGTCGACTACTGCGCAGCGGCATTCATGTGGTGCTGGCGGGAAGACCGAACGTCGGGAAGTCCAGCCTTTTGAACTGTCTCGCTGGGGAGGACCGGGCCATCGTGACCGCAGTGCCCGGGACGACGCGGGACGCGGTGCGGGAGAGTATCGATATTGATGGGGTGCCATTGCACGTGATCGACACCGCAGGTTTGCGGGAGACGGACGATCACGTGGAGGGAATTGGTATCGAGCGGACCTGGCACGAAATCGAGAAGGCGGACGTGGTGGTGCTGGTCACGGATGGGAGCGCGGGGATTACTCCGGACGATGAGGAGATTCTGGGCCGGCTGCCGGCGGGAATTCCGGGCGTGACGGTGGTTAACAAGATTGACCTCGTCGGCGATGCGCCGGGAGTGACGTCGGGAGAGACCGGTAGCGTCGTGAGGGTCTCCGCCAAGTTTGAGCAGGGGATTGAGCTGTTGCGGGCAGAGCTCCTTCGCCTGTCAGGTTGGTGCGCAGGAGCGGGGGAAGATGTCTTTTGTGCGCGTGAGCGGCATCTTGAGGCGCTGGGGGTGGCAGCGGCGCATTTGGGGGTGGCCGCGGTGCTGGGGGAGCAGTTGGACTTGCTGGCAGAGGAACTTCGGTTGGCACAGAAAGCCCTGGGCGGGATCACCGGAGAGATGACATCCGATGATCTGCTCGGAGAGATTTTCGGACGATTCTGTGTCGGAAAGTAGTGACAGTGGGGAAGAAGGGCGTCCGGCGGGGGAGGTGGCGGACGCGAGGCTGCGGCATTGACGGCGCTTTTCGTTCTCTGTGCCGGAGCGTTTTTCGCCGGAATGGTGGACGCGATAGTCGGAGGAGGGGGACTGATTCAGGTGCCGCTGCTTTTCAGCGTCTTCCCGGGCATGGCTCCTGCGACGCTGTTCGGCACAAACAAGTTGTCATCCGTCTGGGGTACGGCGTTCGCTGCGGGCCGGTACGGGCGGCGGGTCAGGATTCCGTGGCGAATTGCCGGCACGGCTGCAGGTGCTGCAGTTTTGGCATCGTACATGGGGGCCTATGCGGTCGCGCTTGTGCCCACCCATGTCTTGCGCCCGGTCATTCTGGGTTTGCTCGTCTTTGTCACCGCTTACACGCTCTTTCACAAGGACTTCGGGTTGGCGGACGTTGGGCGGCCGAGGGTGCGGCATGAGCGGGTTTGGGCGCTCGGTATTGGCTGCACAATCGGCTTTTACGACGGGTTTTTTGGTCCTGGCGCGGGGACGTTTCTCGTGTTCCTGTTTGTGCGTTTTGTCGCGTTGGATTTTCTGCGGGCTTCGGCGACGGCGAAGATTGTGAACGTTTCCACCAATCTGGCGGCACTCTCGTATTTTGTTCCAAACGGGCACTTATTGTGGTCGTATGGATTAGTGATGGCGTTGTTCAATGTTGCAGGTTCGTATTGCGGATCCCATCTCGCGCTGAGGTACGGAAGCGGCTTCGTGCGAAAGGTCTTTCTCGGCGTGGCAGTGCTTCTGATTGGAAAGTTTGCCGCAGATACGCTAGTTGGGACGTGAATGTTCGGCGCGGATTGCCGGGATGTTTCACGTGAAACGTGTTTGGGGAGCAGAGAGACGGATCGGGTGAACTCGGTATTGCGCCGTCCGAATGTTTCACGTGAAACGGCGATTCAAACGCCCGATTTGTGCCTGGGCACAAACATGGACAGTGTCGCCGGGCCACCGGTATCATGGCGCACCTTTTTCGACCAAAAAACCATCCTGCGGAGAAGATTATGAAAGTACCGGTCCTGCTTGCCGCACTAGTCGGTCTGGCCGTCAGTACGGCTGTGCAAGCGGACGTCAAAGTGGGCGTTTCAGTGTCCGCAACCGGACCGGCTGCGTCCCTGGGTATTCCTGAGAAGAATTCCTTCGCCTTTGCTCCCACGATCATCGCGGGGCAGAAGGTGACCTACGTGATCCTGGACGACGCCTCCGACACGACCACGGCGGTTACCAATGCACGCAAGCTGGTCACCGAAGAAAAAGTGGATGTAATTGTCGGCTCCACAATCACACCGAACTGTCTCGCGATGATCGATGTTGCCGCTGAAAGCGAAACGCCGATGATTGCCATGGCCGCCTCGACGCGGATTATCGAACCGCAGGATGCGAAGCGCCGCTGGGTTTTCAAGACAGCCCAGAACGATGGTCACATGGCCACGGCGATTACCGAGCACATGAGCAACGCGGGGGTTAAGACCGTTGCCTACATTGGTTTCGCCGATGCCTATGGGGAAAGCTGGTGGAGCGAATTCTCGAAACTCGCCGAAGCACGGAAGCTCAAGATTGTTGCAAACGAGCAATTTAGTCGCCGGGATACATCCGTAACTGGTCAGATCCTGAAGATCCTGTCCGCCAATCCCGATGCCGTCCTGATCGGCGGGGCAGGAACGCCGGCCGCACTGCCCCAGAAGACGCTGAAGGAAAAAGGGTACAAGGGGAAGATTTATCAGACCCATGGTGTTGCCAACAACGACTTCCTGCGCGTCGGCGGCAAAGACGTCGAAGGAACCTACCTGCCAGCGGGCCCGGTCCTGGTTGCTGCACAGTTGCCGGA
>JBAWHH010000818.1:0-2635 GCA_049593715.1 Rhodocyclaceae bacterium | reverse complement strand
GCCGGCGCCAGGCGAGGGTGAAATCCACCCGTTCCGCCCGCAGCAAGGCGAGCCAGTCTTCCGCCAGGGCAGCATCGGCCCCATCCTCCGCCGCGTCCCCCCGGCGCAGCCCGAGCTTGGCGCGCCAGTTGCGTACCTGATGGGCGCGGAACTGGGCCGGAAAAGCCGCGATCACCTCGTTCGCCTGCGCCACGGCGCGGTCCATGTCTTCGTCCATCAGCGGCAGCAGCGTTTCCGCCAGCCGCGCCAGATTCCAGCCGGCAATGTCCGGCTGGTTGGCGAAGGCGTAGCGGCCCCACTGGTCGATGGAACTGAACACCGTGGCGGGGTCGTAGGCCTCCATGAAGGCGCAGGGGCCGTAGTCGATGGTCTCGCCGGAGATCGCCATGTTGTCCGTGTTCATCACGCCGTGGATGAAGCCCACGCCCATCCACTGCGCCACCAGCGCCGCCTGGCGCTCCGCCACCGCCCGCAGCAGCGCCAGGAAAGGCTCCGGCGAATCCGCCAAGCCGGGGTCGTGACGGGCGATGGCGTACTCCGCGAGCCGGCGCACCCGCGCCACGTCGCCCCGGGCGGCGAAGAACTCGAAAGTGCCGACGCGGATGTGGCTGGCCGCCACCCGGGTCAGCACCGCCCCGGGCAGCGGGCGTTCCCGGCGCACCGCCTCGCCGGTAGCCACCACCGCCAGGGCGCGGGTGGTGGGGATACCCAGGGCGAACATCGCTTCCCCCACCAGCACTTCCCGCAGCATCGGCCCGACCGCCGCCTTGCCGTCGCCATTGCGCGCAAAAGGCGTGCGGCCGGAGCCCTTGAAAGCGATGTCGCGCCGCCGGCCCTGCCGATCAATCACTTCGCCGATCAGCAGGGCCCGGCCGTCTCCCAACTGGGGCGAGAACCCGCCGAACTGGTGGCCGGCATACACCTGGGCCAGTGGTTGCGCGCCCTCCGGCAGCGCGTTGCCCGCAAACATCGCCGCCGCGGCCGGCTCGTCCAGCCCGGCGACGTCGAGGTGCAGTTCCGCCGCGAGCGAATGGTTCAGGAACAGCAGCTTCGGTTCCGGCACCGCCACCGGCTGCCAGGGCACGTAGAAGCCTTGCAGGTCGCGGGCGAAAGAGTTGTCGAAGGGAAAGCTGGGGGACGTAGTGGGCATGAGACGGAACCTTCAGTTGTCGGGATCTGCCGCGGGGAGAGAAACCGGCTGCGCCGCCGGCATACGCCTGACGAAGCGGTTCCCATCGTCCGCAGAAGAGGATGGACCGCGCTGGATGCCCGAGGTTCTTGCCCATCGGCTCGGTCGAATGCGCCCCCTTCACCCGGCAGGGCGACCTTCCCAAGGTTTTGCAACGTTCCGGCGACCGCACTGAGCGCGATCACCGAAAAACTGAGCGAGCCGGCGGCGGCTTTAAGACCAAATAAAAGACTAAAATAAAGACCACTTAATTTGCTGGAGGGAGCACACCGTGGAACTGCTTTGCACCAACGCCTCGGTCAGCATCAGCGAACTGAAGAAGAACCCCACCGCCGTCATCGAAGAGGCGGGCGGTTTTCCCGTCGCCGTGCTCAACCATAACAAACCCGCCGCCTATCTGGTCCCCGCCGCAGCTTTCGAGGCCATGATGGAAAAGCTCGACGACATCGAACTGGCAAAACTGGTCAAGGAAAGGGAAGACGAACCCACCGTTCGGGTCGATCCCAGTGAGCTATAGCCTCGAATTCCGGGACAGCGCCTGGAAAGAGTGGAAAAAGCTCGACCGGCGCGTGCGCGAGCAATTCAAGGCCAAACTGCTGGAGCAGCTGGAAAACCCCAGAGTCGAATCCGCCCGCCTTGCCGGCCTGGCTGACTGCTATAAGATCAAGCTGCGTGCGGCGGGCTACCGGTTGGTGTATCAGGTCTTCGACGACCGCGTGGTGGTTCTCGTGGTGGCCGTAGGCAAGCGGGAGGACGGCGCGGCGTATCGCAAGGCGCGGGGGCGAATGAAGTGAGCGGTGGAGTGGAACTGGGAAAAGTCGATAGTCTGCTGGACGCGAGGGTTTCGACTGGTTGACCGCTAGACATGCATATGCTCGCTACGGAGACTGTGTTGAAGCAGGCAGATATGTTGGCAAATGAGTTCGCGAAGAATGCCTAGTGATAGAGGAAGTGCCGAACTGTTCGCCCACTACCACCACACGCTGGATGCAATGGGCAAACAGAAGGGCCTGCTCGGCCTGATCTTGACCAAATCGCAGAACAAGTTCCGGGATCCGGCCCGCAGCGGGTTTCGGTCTTCGGCTGCGCTGCGCGGGCTTGGTATCGGTTTCTCCTGATGAACGCCTCCGAACTTACCGCCCTCCTGGACCGGTTGCGCGCCGAGCCGCATGAAACCGAATGGCTGGAATTCAAGCCCGGCCGTTACGCGCCGCAGCCCCTCGGCGAATACCTTTCCGCTTTAGCCAATTCCGCCAGCCTGCTTGGCAAGCCGCGTGGCTATCTGGTCTTCGGCATCGAGGACGGCAGCCATGCGGTGATGGGCACGGACTTCGATCCCCAGGCCGAAAAAGGCAAGGGGAGCCAATTGTTGCCGTTGTGGCTTTCGCTGGGTCTGCAACCCAACGTCGGTTTCGAGATTCATGCCTTCGGCTACCGGGGTAAACG
>JBAWHH010000817.1:0-2153 GCA_049593715.1 Rhodocyclaceae bacterium | reverse complement strand
ACCGGGCCGGCGAGATTCACCTCGCCCTGCTCCATCACCATCTTCACGCCCGGATGTTCCAGGTCGGTGGTGCGGAACACGGTGGCGCATTCGTGTTCCTTGTCGATGCGGTACTGTTCGGTGACCTTGAGGGTGGCGAGGATGGTGCTGCCGTCGTCCGGGTCCACCAGGGCGACGTCGGCGCCGGTGCGGATGCCCGCCGCGGTCTGCGCGTCGGTGGAAAGCGTGATGGGAATGGGCCAGAACAGACCGTTGGCGAGCTTCATGCCGTCGCACGCGCCTTGCCAGTCGGCGTGGCTCATGAAACCTTCCAGCGGGGTGAAGCCGCCGATGCCCAGCATGACCAGGTCGCCCTTCTCGCGCGACGTCACGCGCACCTTGGGCAGCGTCGCCGCGCGGGCCAGTTCGTCCCTGAGTGTTTCCCCCTCCAGCAGCAGCGGCAAGAGTTCGCCACCGCCATGCGGATTGACCAGCGCCATGCCGCTTCCTCCCCGTGTTGCGCCAACGACGTTTTACTTGTTGGCGCCGAAAACTATCACGGGACCTGGAGCTTCATAATCGTTTTCTTCTATTCCGAAATCAGGCAGGCGTATCTACGCGATCAGGCGAAGCCGGAACCAGACAGGGTAAAGCGGGCTGATCGCGATATGTGTGCAGAGGCCTCGATGTCACAGCCGCCTACGAGGCGTATCGGGATCGACAGCACGCTGATTGCGTGAGGGATGCCGATACCCAGGCAGTGGCTCACCCCGAGCAGACTCGCGCTGGCCGAACACGAAAATGACTCGCGCTGATGCGCAGATCCTGCAATGCCCATCAGCCTGCTATGTCTCCCGCTCGAAGCGTCTTCGCTCTTCCTATGACTTCGGGAACATTCGCGGATTGACGATGAGCTAGAATCCGCGCCGACCGAACCGCTCTGGGAGCCTGCCATGCCGCGCCTGTGCCTGATCGCCACGCTGACTCTGTTGCTCTCGCTTGCGGCCCATGCCGCGCCGTTCTGGGGCGCCAAGACATCGGAACCCGCCGGCACCGACCCCTCGACGCTGAAGCCCGGACAGTTCGTCTGGGAAGGCGATGCGGTGCAGGCGGGGCCGCTGGTCGTGGTGGTGAGCCTGACCGAACAGCGGGCGCATGTTTATCGCAACGGCGTGGGCATCGGCGTCGCCACGGTCAGCAGCGGCAAGTCAGGACACGAGACGCCGACCGGGGTATTCACGGTGTTGCAGAAGGACAAGAACCACCACTCCAAGAAGTACAACAACGCACCCATGCCCTACACGGAGCGCTTGACCTGGGACGGCATCGCGCTGCACGCCGGCGGCCTTCCCGGCTATCCGTCCTCCCATGGCTGCGTGCACCTCCCCACGGAATTCGCCGAGCAGCTCTTCGCCATTTCGCCGATGGGCATGACGGTGGTGATTGCCGCGGAACGCCACTCCCCGGTGGACGTGGTTCATCCTGCGGCGCTCTCCCCCGTGGAAGCGGACACAGGGCGCATCGCGGGAGCGCGTCGGCTCAGCGGTGGCGAGCGCTATCGCTGGCAGCCGGAGAAGTCGCCCCGCGGGCCCCTCTCGATCGTGATGAGTGGCGCGGACAAGCGGGTGCTCGTCTATCGAAACGGCGTTGAGGTCGGCCGCGCCAAGCTGACGCTGCAGTCACCGGATGCACGCCTTGGCACCCACGCCTTCGTCATGCAGGGGGCGATGGGCGAAGGGGCGAGCCCGATTTATCCCGACCGGCCCGCCCACCGCTGGATCGCCGTCGGGATTCCCGGCCACGCGGGCGAGGACCAACAGCCGATCGATCCCGCCCAAGCGGACCGGATCCGCCTGCCGGCGGGATTCGCGGCTGCCCTCTACGACGCGCTGCAGCCCGGCACCACGATGCTCGTGACGGATGCGCCTATCCTCGCGGCGAAGACCACCGGTGTGCCGCTCAATATCTTGAACGCCGATCCACCGGCCGGGCATCCATCAGGGGGCCGGTAGAACGGCTGCGCGGTTGCGGGCTCTGATGGGGCTCTCGCCCAAAGACCGCGCGCCAGTGTGGCAAGGGCCCTGCAGGTTGCACAAGCTTGCCCCGAAACGGCTAGGCTGGGGCAATCACCAGATCTTCACCCGATCCTTCGGGTCGAGCCACATGGGATCGCC
>JBAWHH010000816.1:0-7484 GCA_049593715.1 Rhodocyclaceae bacterium | reverse complement strand
GCGGCGAATTCCCCCTCGAGCGCCGCTTGCGCAACGCGGTGGGCATTCGACCACGTGAGCCAGGTTTCCCCACCGCCGAGGACAAGAATCAGCCAGGGAAGGATGCCGAAAAAACGCAGTCGCATGGATCTCACCATAGCGACCGGGGGAGCTTGGCTGACGGGGAATAGGAGAAACCCCGGCGCGGCATGGGCCAAAGCGCACCGGAAACCTTGGCCGGCCTACTGCGGGAAATACCGGGACAGTGGAGAGAGGATGCAGCAATCGAGACCACGATTGTTCAGGCTGGAATCAATTCGTACCCTGCCAGTTTGCCACCATTTGTCGCCGCCGATGCACCGCGTTCCACCTGTGGTCTTCCGTGAATTGTGGTGCCCACAGAACGTCCCTGCCGCCGGGCCCAGCTAAAGAGCCCCCGCCGCCGCGTCGATGATGACCAAATGAACTGGAGTGCGAATCCGCGAACGTTGTGCTGTACGCGCCGGCCCCCGCTCTCCCCATAGATCACTGGAGTCGAGGAACTTGAGGCCAATGCGTTCCCCCCGCCAACGGAAGGCGACGAGCCCCAATCGCCGGGCGATGCCCTCTGGCCTCCCCGGCAATCCGCAGACGGCGCGACCCGGACGGCAATACAGCACCCGTAAGCACTTCCAGGGCGCCACGCTCGCCGGCGTTGGTCTGGGAGCATTGGGAACGTTCCTGGTCGGGCCCTTGCTTGCCGGCTCGTCCCCCGCCGTTTGGCTCGCGGCTGGTGCAGCCTACTCGCTCGCCGGAACGCTGCTGGTGTTGCTCGCGCTACGGGAACCGCGCGATGCCGGAGCCCAAACCTCCCCAGCCGTTGGCAAGGCCATCGATACCAGCCGTCAGCGCTTCAACGATATCGTCAAGGCGTCTTCCGGCTGTGTGTGGGAAATCGACACGGCGGGACGCTACACCTTCCTGTCCGAAGGCGTGGCGGAACTGTTGGGCTACCAGCCGGAGGAGTTGCTCGGCCACGAAGCGTTCGAAGTCATCCCAGCCGGCGAAGAACGCAGCGCGCGCGCCCGCTTCGAGGCGGCCGCGACCGCCAAAGCCGTTTTTCGCGACTGCGAAAACCCTGTACTGCGCAAAGACGGGGCATTGCGGCACCTGTCGACAACCGGTATCCCGTTCTTCGACGAAACAGGAGAACTTGCGGGTTACCGCGGCGCGGCCCGAGACGTCACCGACCAGCTCGGGGCTGCGGCGGCTTTGAGGGAATCCGAGAAGACGTTCCGCCTCATTGCCGAAGGCGCCACGGAATGGATCTTCTTGGTGGGTGTGGATGGACGCTTCGGCTACGTCTCGCCCGCCTGCAAAACCTTATCCGGCTATCCGCCGGAAGCATTCGTTGCCGACCCCGGGCTGATGCTGCGGATCATCCATCCTGACGATCGGCAATCGTATCGGGCCCATCTGGAGGCGGACGCTGACCAAGACGCCGAAGAAATGGAGTTCCGCCTCATCGGCGGGGATGGCGTCGAGCGCTGGATCGCCCACCAGTGCAGGGTGCTCAGGGACGAACAGGGCCGGTGCATCGGCCGGCGCGGCAGCAACCGGGACATCACGGCAAGGAAACACGCCGAAGCTGCGGTCGCCGCCGGATCGACTCGGTTCCGCGCACTGGTGAATGCCATCCCCGACCTGATCTGGCTGAAAGATCCTGAAGGGGTCTATCTCGCGTGCAACCCGTCGTTCGAGCAGTTCTTCGGCGCGTCGGAAGCCCAGATCGCCGGCAAAACCGACTACGATTTTGTCACTGCCGACCTGGCGGAGTTTTTCCGCCGCAAGGATCTCGACGCGATCAGCGCCGACGGGCCGGTCGTCAACGAGGAATGGGTCACCTACGCCAGCGACCAACGGCGGGTGTTGCTGGAAACGATCAAGACGCCGATGCGGGCGGCGGATGGAACCCTGGTCGGCGTCATCGGAATCGGCCGTGACATCACGTTGGCCCACGGCGCTCGCCTCGATCTGCGCGACAGCGAAGCCCGTTATCGATCCATATTCTCGGCGCTGACCGAGGGAATCATCATCTACGATGCCACCGGCCGCGTGCGGGCCTGCAACCCGGCGTCGACGCAGATACTGAAACTTCCGGAAGCCGAGCTGAGAGACAAGGCGGCGAACTTCGCAGACTGGCGGGCAATTCGCGAGGACGGCACGGAAATCCCTGCGCAGGAACTGCCCATTCTCCGAACGCTGGCCACCTCACGCCCCTGCCGCAACGAGGTTCTGGGCACCAAGGGTGGCAGTGGGCGACTGACCTGGCTCGCAGTCAATTCGGAGCCAGTGCTGGACGACGTGACAGGAGCGCTGTCTTCGGTGGTCGTTTCCTTCGCGGACATCACGGAACGCCACGCCGCCGAGCAAAAGCTGCGCAAGCTCTCCCTCGCCGTCGAGCAGAGCCCGCACGCGGTAATCATCACCGACATCGAGCGCCGCATTCAGTACGTCAACCGCGCCTTCACTGACATGACGGGGTACAGCGCTGAGGAGGTCATGGGCAAGAATCCCCGCATCCTGCGCTCAGGCCGGACACCCTCGGCGTCTTACGCAGACCTTTGGCGCAGACTCGAGAACGGTGAAGGTTGGCGCGGGGAACTCTGCAACCAACGCAAGAACGGCGAGGAGCTGATCCAGTACGCCAGTATCTGGCCGGTGCGTCAACCCGACGGCCGGGTGACCAACTACCTTTCCATTCAGGAGGATATTACCGACAAGAAGCGCATCGGCGAGGAGTTGGATCAGCACCGTCACCACCTGGAGGAACTGGTCCGCCATCGCACGGCCGAACTGGCTGCGGCACGAGAATCGGCCGAAGCGGCAAATCGCGCCAAGAGCGCATTCCTTGCGAATATGAGCCACGAGATCCGCACGCCGATGAATGCAATCATCGGTCTTACACACCTGCTTCGCCGCGCCAGCCCGGAGCCCCCGCAGGAAGAAAAGCTGCGCAAGATTGCCCAGGCCTCGCAACATCTCCTGCAGGTCGTCAACGACGTCCTGGACGTATCCAAGATCGAAGCCGGCAAGCTTGCAATCGATCAGGCCGAGTTCAGCCTCGAAGACGTCTTTCGGCGTGTCGCCGAACTGGTGGCGGAAAAACTTCGATCGAAAGGCCTCGAACTGGTCCTGACCATCGATCCGCGCCTAAACAATGCTGGGATCTTGATCGGCGATCCAACCCGCCTGACCCAGGCCCTCCTCAATTACGCGAGCAACGCGGTCAAGTTCACCGAAAGCGGCGCAATCGTGCTGCGCGCAAACTTCATCGAGGCAACCGATTCCCACCTCAGCGTGCGCTTCGAAGTCCAGGATAGCGGGATTGGCATCGCTGGGGACGCCATGCCCAAGCTCTTCAAAGCATTTGAGCAAGCCGACAGTTCCACCACCCGCACTCATGGTGGGACCGGACTGGGGTTGGCGATCACGCGCAGCCTCGCCCGGCTTATGGGAGGTGACGCCGGGGCCACGAGTTCCCCCGGCGTCGGAAGCACGTTCTGGTTCACCGCGCGATTGGCGCGCAAGGATTTCAGACCCTTGCGAGATGCCACCGGCCCACTGCGGGGCCGCCGCGTGTTGCTCGCCGACGATCTGGCCGAGGCGCGGGAAGCTCTGGCGATCATGCTGCGAGGTCTCGATCTGGACGTCGTGGTCGCTGACTCGGGCACCGCCGCGCTCGAGCGGATGGCGATTGCGGATCAACGCCGCGAGCCATTCGATATCGCCTTGATCGACTGGCACATGCCGGGCCTGGACGGCATCGAAACGGGGCGGCGACTCAAGACCATGGGCCTGGTACCGCCTCCCCTGCCCATATTGGTGACGGCCTTCGACGAGCCCGATCTGCAGCAACGCGCGCTGGATGCAGGGTATCGGGCCGCCATGGTGAAACCGGTCACTCCCTCGATGCTCGTCGATACCTTACAGAGCGTTCTCAGGGGCGAACGCGGAGCTACGTTTGTCGGCGAAAAGGCCACTCGTGTGGCGAAAGCTGCGACAGAACACTTCGGGAACGCTCACCTTTTGCTCGCCGAGGACAATCCCATAAACCAGGAAGTCGCCCTCGAACTGCTTGGCGGGCTCGGGGTACGCGTGGACGTGGCCGAGAACGGCCTGAGAGCGATCGAGATGGCCCAAAATTCCGCCTACGACTTGATCCTCATGGACATACAGATGCCGGAACTGGATGGCCTGGCGGCCACGCGCGCTATACGCCTCATCCCCGGACGGGAGGCGATCCCGATTCTGGCCATGACGGCCAACGCGTTTAGCGAGGACCGCGATGCTTGCCTTCGGGCAGGAATGAACGACCACGTACCCAAACCGGTCGACCCGGACGTGCTTATCGCGGCGCTCATTCGGTGGTTGCCCAGACCAGGCAAAACCGTGACAGCATTGCAATCGCCGCCAACCATGCCGGCAACGGGTCTTCGAGACCGACTGGCAGAGATCCCTGAACTGGACGTCGCTACAGGTTTGAAATATCTCGGGGGGCGCTTGCCGAGCTATGCCCGCATGCTGCGGCAGTTTGCCGAGGGGCACCGCGAAGACGTGACACGCTTGCGCGAACAGCTAACGGCGGGAGACACGAAGTCGGCGCACCGGACGGCGCATTCCCTCAAAGGAATCGCGGCCACGCTCGGCGCGACAGCCCTCCAAACCGTCGCCGCGAAGCTTGATGTCGCAATCCGTAACACGGCTGACCCGACGGAGACCGAAGATCTTTGCTGGAACATGGAGCGAGAACTGTCCGCTCTGTGCGCAAACATTCTCACCGCACTGAACGAACCCGGCTCGGAGACAACGACTTAACCCCCCACGCTGACCAGGATGCCGAACCTAAAACTGACTACCGAAAAGATCTTGCAGAAGACTGTATCCGGCAGGGCAGCAAATAGACGTGACAACATCGAGACGGGAGGACGTCCCAGCAGAACTGGTAGCTAAGGAAGGCTGAGAGACCAGGAGCGGGTCCGCAGGGTGCTTCCGGCACCTGCCGCAAATCCCGCTAGTTCAAGCTCACACTGAGCGGCGCAGATCACTACCGGCGTGCCAGGAGCGATTCTGCATGGCGTCCTCGCGATGATCAGCCTCCTTGGCTGAAACCCAGAATGCTCCTGCGAGGAAGCCCATATTGAAGACAATGATGGCAATCGCTACAGCCAATAGACTCATCTCGACTCTCCCAGATTGTCAGTCACAAAGGCCTTTACGGTAATCATTCTAACCTCGAAAAAAAGTCGGTGTAATCTGTTTTCTAGCATAGGGTTTCGTCCTACAAGGCGCCTCGACCATTCTGACCCCGCAGTTGGTGCCTGATTTGTATTGCGCATTGCGATCGACTTCCCGATCAAGGCTTCTGTGGAGCGGAGACGGATAGGAGCATGGAGTCCCATATTTGCTGACGGAATCGCCCCCTCCTTGAGATAATTGGACGTTCCCCCTGCGCCCACCAACCGATGAACGACTCGACAATCCTATGCGTTGCCAGGCATGGTGAAACCGACTGGAATACTGCCGGGATCCTGCAGGGCTGGATAGACGTCCCCATAAACGCCAACGGACGGCAGCAGGCGTATGAACTAGCGGAAAACCTCGGCAGATGGCGCTTCCAACTCGTCTTCACGAGCCCACTCAGAAGAGCTTCAGAGACGGCAAGTATTGTCGCGGAAATATTGGGGCTTCCGCCACCACTGATAGCCGAAGGGCTAAGAGAAAGGAACTTCGGACTCGCCCAAGGCAAACCAAAATCAGAACTCTCCGCCACGGACCCAAATTTGTACCGCGAGATTCTGCGTCGAAACCCTGCGTGCGAATTCGAGCAGGGCGAGACAATGGATGAATTCGCCGACCGAGTACTGGATTCGTTGAAAGAGATTGCCAATCGACATGCCGGCGCGCGGATGCTGGTGATAACCCACGGTTGGGTTATGGACGTCATTACCCGGCACATCGGTCACCTACCACGTAGCACGGTCCTGAACATGAAGCGGAAGAACATCGAATGTGTTTGGCTCGAGATCACCCGCCACGGGACCATCGCCGGAAGCAGCGCTTTACTGATGCCTGACGATTTGGATTAGCCAGGCAGTGCAATCGGATTGCTCTCACACTTTTGTCCGCCGTCCCTACCGCACCTACGCTCGCTTGTCTTCCCGGTACCCAATTCGGAATCCGCCCCAATGTCGTCCCTTGACATAAATTGGCGCCGAGATGTCGTGCATGATCTCGCCGGTGTCCCTCCGGTAGGTCTGGAGCAGAAAGGGTAACTCATGGGCGCCACAGCGGCGTCCAACGAGATCGTCGAAGATGCGCTTGGTGCGGTTGTTGATGATGTCGGTCTTTTGGTCTCCGGTGAGAGGCTGGGAAAAGCGGCGATTGTGCGTCGGGACATATCCCTTCCGGTTGCAGGAAATGGCATAGACGACCCAAGGACAGCGTTCAAGCATGCGCTCCTGCAAGGGCAGTAGAGCCTGGTCGGTAAAATCGTCGAATTGAGTTTTGTACTTCTGGGGTCGCGTTCCTACAATTGGCTGGTAGTGGTCGTCGAAAAGCGCATCAAGAGTGATCCTGCTTGATTCGACCGATTCGTCGAAAAGCCGACCAATCTCCCGTGCAGCCCCCTGAACAATTGCGGGCATTCGGGAGTGAGTAGCGACCGCGTCGTCACCGGCCTCACCAAGGCGAAACACGTCGCCGATTTCCTTCAGATTCGCTGCCAACGACTCGAGTTGTCCCGCCTCCGCAAACGTCTTCTTGGCTGCATCATGGTTTTCCTGAGCCATGACAATAATGCTTCGCACATGGTCAGCTATGTCTTCACCGGCGCGGCTTTGCTGAGCTACCGCAGCCGCGATTGCCCCGACTTTTTCCATCGTGCCGCGTGCACCATCATTGATTCTCTCCAAAGCTGCAGCGGCTTGCTGCGACAGATCGGCTCCGGTACGTGCCTGTCCAGTACCGGCAGCAATGCTTTCGATCGCGCCCTGGGTATCTCCGCGAATGGCGGCGATCATCTGCCCGATCTCACTTGTGGCTCGCGCGGTGCGCTCTGCCAGACTTCGGACATCGTCAGCGACGACCGCAAAACCGCGCCCAGACTCTCCGGCACGAGCGGCTTCGATCGCCGCATTTAGCGCAAGCAGATTGGTCTGGTCTGCGATTTCACGAATCGCTTGGACAATACCGCCGATGGCTCGGGACCGTTCTCCCAAAGCCCCGACCACTGCTGCGGAAGCAGTAACAGATCCAGCGATCTTTTCCATTTCGGCCGAGGCTTCATGCACGACACGCATGCCATCCGCAGATAGCGCACTCGATGACTCTGCGATCTGCGCCGTTTCGGCGGCATTGTCACTGACATTCTGCAGGGCGCCGGTGAGTTCGTTCATCGCTCCGGCGGTCGCCACTGCCGCTTCGTGCTGCTGCCGCGAACCCGTGGCAACGCGATTGGCTTCTTC
>JBAWHH010000815.1:0-12368 GCA_049593715.1 Rhodocyclaceae bacterium | reverse complement strand
TTTCCTGGACCACGTCCCGCCCCGTGTCGGCATCGTCCTCGAAACCGAACTCTGGCCCAACCTCATCGCCGCCTGCGGCGCCCGCAACCTGCCGCTGCTTCTGGTGAATGCGCGCATGTCGGAAAAGTCGGCGCGCCGCTATGCGCGCTGGCCGAAGCTCGCCGGCGACGCCTTGCGCGGCTTCACCGCCATCGCCGCCCAGACCGACATGGACGCCCAGCGTCTGCTCCGGCTCGGCGCGCGGGAAGCCAAGGTATTTGGCAACATGAAGTTCGACCTGGAGCCGCCCGAGGCCCAGATCGAGGCGGGCTTGCGACGCAAGCAAGCCCTGGATGACCGGCCGGTTTTCCTTTGTGCCAGCACGCGGGACGGCGAGGAGCAACTAATCATCGATGCCCTGTGCCACCGGATCGAGGCACCTCCCGCTACTGTCGAAACCGTCTGGCCGGCGCAAACGCTGCTGGTCATCGTGCCACGCCACCCCCAGCGCTTCGACGAAGTGTGCCGGCTGATCGAAGCCCGAGGGCTGCGTCTGCAAAGGCGCAGCGCGGGCGGGCCAATCGCCGCGGAAACGCAGGTGCTGCTGGGGGACACCATGGGCGAGATGTACGCCTACTACGCCGCCAGTGACGCGGCCTATATCGGCGGCAGCCTACTGCCCCTGGGCGGGCAGAACCTGATGGAAGCCTGCGCGGTGGGCACACCGGTGCTCGTCGGCCCCCATACCTTCAACTTCGCCGAAGCCACCGAACAGGCAATTGCTGCCGGCGCGGCCGGGCGTGTTGCGGATGCGGAAGAACTCCTGGATCACGCAACCGCGCTATTGTCTTGCGCAGCCGCGCGCAGCAGCATGGGCAAGGCGGGCCGCGAGTTCATCGCCGCACACCGCGGGGCAACGCAGAAAACGCTGGAACTGGTTTGCGGCTTTCTGGAATCCGCGCCGCCGCAGCCGTAACCGCAGACGGCTACCCCGCACAAGCTAGCGGGGAGCAGTCGGGGCCCGCTGGGGAACCCCTTGGCGCGGAGCGGGATCCTTCGGCGCCGGGGAGGCACTTCTTTTCCCGGCATCACTTGGCGAAGACGTTGGAGACACGGCGGGCGCTGTAGCTGCTTCAGCCCCCGGCGCGCCGAGCAGCCCATTCACGGCGACGAGATCCGCCTCACCCAGGGTACCCGCCGCCGCCTTGAGCCGCAATTGGGCCAGCAAGGTATCGTAGCGGGCCTTGGACAAATCCCGCCGCGTCGAATAAAGCTGTTGCTGGGCATTGAGTACGTCAATATTGATGCGCACCCCCACCTCATAGCCCAGTTTGTTGGAGTCCAGGGCCGACTGGGACGACACCAGGGCCTGTTCCAGCGCCGAGACCTGCGCCAAGCCGCTGGTAACGCCAAGATAAGCTTGGCGCGCATTCTGGGCCGAGGCGCGGCGCGTGCTTTCCAGATCCTGCAACGCCTTCTCCCGCAACGCCGCTGCTTCGCGGGTACGGGATGTCACCAAACCACCCTGGTACAACGGGACGGCAAGCTGTACCCCGAGCACCGTCGAATCGTACTCTGTGGCGGAAGGGGTTGCGGAAGTGACAGTGGCGCCCTGCTTAACGTAGTTGCGACTGGCGACGAGATCCAGCGTCGGATAGTGGCCGGCACGGTTGCGGTCTACCTCGCGCGAGGCGATGTCCAGAGCGGCCTGCTGTACTTGAACCGAGAAGGCATCCTTTTCCGCCGCGCTCACCCACTGATCCAGGTCTTTGGGCTCGGGCGGCCGGATAGCGACCTTGTCGCGCAGCGGCAGGAGGGAATCGGGCACCTTGCCGATGATCTGCCGTAGCGCCTGGCGTTTCACCTCCAGATCGTTCGCCGCGGCGATCTCCTGCGCGACGACCAAGTCATAGCGGGCCTGGGCTTCGTGGGTATCGACGATGGTCGCGGTGCCGACCTCAAAGTTGCGTTTGGCCTGTTCCAGTTGTTCGGAAATGGCCGTCTTCTGCGCGCCAACCACGCCTAGCGAATCCTCGGCCAGCAACACATCGAAATAGGCCTGGGCAACGCGCAGGATCAGATCCTGGGTCGCCGTCGCAAACTGGGTCTCGGCCTGCGCCGCCTGCAGTTTCCCCTGGTCGTACTGGATCCAGTTCTGCCAGTGGAACAACGGCTGGGTCAACTGCACAGAGTAGCCGTTGGAGTTGTATTTGCGGGGGCCTGGGAACGGCTGCTTGAAGTCGTAGTCGTTCCATTGTGTATTGGCGTTCAAGACGACCGTTGGCAGCAGGCCGGCGCGTCCCTGGGGCAACTTTTCGCGGCCGGCATCCAACTGCGCCCGCGCAGCGGCGTACTGGGCATCGTAGCTCAAGGCGTCGCGATAGACCTGCAGCAGATCGGCCGCCACGGCCAGCCCTGGCCCCAGCAGCATCGCGAGCACCGCACTGTGCACGGCCCGGGGAAGAACGGTTTTCATGGTTCGCCTCAATAAGTCGCCATCTGCGGATCGACTTCCCGCGCCCAACCCGCCATACCACCAGTGAGATTGTAAAGCTTGTCGAACCCTTCCCGCTCCAGGTACATCGCAACCTGGAAACTGCGGGCTCCGTGATGGCAGACGACGACGAGTTCCGCACTGCGGCTAAGCTCCTGCACCCGAAGTGGCACGTTGCGCATGGGTATGTGGGAAACGCCGTCGATGCGGCAGATGCCCAGTTCCCAAGCTTCACGGACGTCGAGCAATGTCGGCGGGGGACGATCATCGTCCTCCAACCATCGTTTCAGGTCGCGCGGGCTAATCTGGCGAATCATGGAAAAACTCTAGAGAAGTCTGGCCAGGATTGCCCTGGACCGGTACAGGCGGAAGGGATTGCACGGGGACGACAAATGCCGGGAAGCCACACCATACAACGGCAAGAAAGCGGGACAACGAGCGTTCAACCCTCGGCTCAAAAAGTGAACCGAGAGGCTTGAAGCGCGTTCTTCAAGGGTGCGGTCGCGGTTTCAAGGATGCTAATGCTCTCGAAAGCGCCCTCGCCGTTATGAACAATCAGCCGCATCTCCATCACCGGCAGATCGCCCACGATGGCAACCAAACGGCCGCCGGCTCGCAACTGCTGCAGGAACGCCGGCGGCAGGACGGGGGTGGAACCCGACAGCACGATAACATCGTAGGGAGCATGGGCGGCCCAGCCGCGGGCGCCGTCACCCTCCACTACTGTCACGTTTTCGAAGCCCTGGCGATGCAGATTCTCGCGGGCCATCTGCGCCAAAGCGGGTTCGATCTCCAAGGAGTGGACGTGCTCTGCCTTGGCCGCCAGGAGCGCCGCCATGTGTCCGGACCCGGCACCGATCTCCAGTACCTTGTCTCCGGGCCTGACCTGAAGCTCTTGCAGCATCCTGGCCTCGATCTTCGGGGCCAGCATGGTGGCACCGTGGCCGAGGGGGATCTCCAGATCGGCGAAGGCGAGTGGGCGGTACGCCGGCGGAACGAATTCTTCCCGCTTCACCGCGAACAGCAGGTCGAGAACCTCCTGGTCGAGAACCTCCCATGGTCGAATCTGTTGTTCGATCATGTTGAACCGAGCCTGCTCGACATTCATGGTTGCTCTCCAGCGGGGACAGGGTGTTGCGACCGGGGACGGCCCGTCGATACGGCGCGCATTCTAGCGGAGTTGGGCGGTGACGTCGCGGCGCGTTCTCACGCCTCGCGGCGCACGCCCCTGCCCTGGCGCCGGCGTGCCTCCTGCAGCCGCTCCTGCCAGTCGGAAAAGGGCTTTCCCGTTTCCGTGTGCTCGGCAAAGCTGCGTTCCAGTTCGGCAAGCAGCTTACGCTGTTCCTCGGTCAGCCGGTCTGGACGCAGCACCCGTAACGTGACCAGCAGGTCGCCGCGCACACCGGTGGCACCGTCGAGCAAGCCCTGGCCCTCGATGCGCAAGACGGACCCATCCGCCCCATCCTCGGGCAAGGGCAGCTCGATCGTCCCGTCTAGGGTCGGCACCTCGATCTGCCCGCCGGCCAGCAGGCGAAACGCACTGATGGGCATCTCGCAACGAAGATGGGGAAAATCCGGCTCGAACAACGGGTCTGGCGCAAAACTCACCCGTACCAGCAGATCGCCGGAAGTTCCGCCCTGGCGTCCCGAGCGGCCGAAACCCCGTACGCGAATCGTGGCATCGGGCCGCACCCCGGCGGCAATGTCGAAGCGCAAATAGCCTTTCTTGGTCGGCCCGCTGCCCGTGCCCTGGCAGTCCGGGCATTCCGGGTAAATCACGCCGCGGCCGCCGCAGTCCGTGCAGTCCACTTCCTCGGAACCAAACAGAAAGAATGGCAGGCTGGCCCGCCGGACTTTGCCCGAACCGCGACACCAGCGGCAGGTCGTAGGCGCCGATTCCAGCCGTCCGGAACCGTCACAGGTTCGGCAAAACTCGGTGCGGGTGACGCGCAACTTGGCACGGCAACCCTGCACCTGCTCTTGCAGCGAGATCGCCAGACGCCGGCCAAGATTGCCCGCCCGCCCGCCCCCCCCGGCGGACTCGGGGCGTGGCTCGGGGCTGCGCCGCGGCGGCGGTTCGGGTTGTGGGTCCTGGCGCGGCGGCTCCGCTCGGGCCGACCAACCGGACCGGAAGGCTTGGTAGCGCGCACTGCGGTCATAGTCGGCGCGCCGGCGAGGATCGCGCAGGACTTCGTAGGCCAGGCGAATGCGCTTGAAAGTCTCTTCCGCATCCCGCGAGCCGTTGCGGTCCGGATGCCAGGTCATGGCCAGCTTGCGGTATGCGCGGGTGATCTCCGTCCGCGAGGCATCGAGGCCCACGCCGAGTAGGGAGTAGAGGTCTTCAGCGGAGTGGGGAGCGTGCATCACCGGATTATCGCATCTCCGATAACCAAAACGCTTTGCCGCGCGCGCCTTCCCGCCGCCCGCGCGATTGCCTCCGCAAGGGTCCGACGGCCGGGGCTCGCCCAAACCACACGATTCGCAACATAACTGCAGCATGGCCGTAACGCAGGCTTCGCAGAATGCGCTCTTTCGCATATGTCGGAGTCCAAGATGCTGCAGCAGACCACCAGACTCTCCCCGACGGAGATCAGCCATCGATATCAGGTTGGCCTTGCATTGAGCGAGGCCGAGGTTCTCGAAGCCCAGCGCCTGCGTTACCGCGTCTTTGCCGAGGAAATGGGCGCGCGCTTGCCGACCCGCCAGGCAGGGGTGGACCAGGACGTCTTCGACGCCTTCTGCCACCACCTCATTGTGCGTGACGTCGACGACGGCAAAGTGATCGGGACCTACCGCATCCTCACCCCGTCCGCCGCGCGCCGGGCCGGCTCTTACTATTCGGAAACCGAGTTCGACCTGGTTCGCCTGGCCCATCTGCGGCCGCGGCTGGTGGAGATCGGCCGGTCGTGTGTCGACCCCTCCTACCGTTCCGGGGCGGTGATTACGCTGCTGTGGTCGGGTCTGGCCAGTTTCATGCGCGATGGCGGCTACGAACACCTGATGGGCTGCGCATCGATCGGCATGGCCGACGGCGGGCATCACGCTGCGGGTATCTACGCCAAGATGGAAAAACACATGGCGCCGCTGGAATATCGCGTATTTCCCCGCTGTCCGCTGCCCCTGGAGCGGCTGGAAGCGAGCCCAGACGCCGAACTGCCGCCCCTATTGAAAGGTTATCTGCGTGCCGGCGCCCAAGTGTGTGGCGAGCCGGCCTGGGATCCTGACTTCAATACCGCCGACCTGCTATTGTTGTTGCCCCTGTCCCGCATCAGTACCCGCTACGCCCGCCACTTCATGGAGCGCCACGATTGAATCCCGATACCCTGCCTCTGCGCGGCATCTGGAGAATGGCCAGGGTCGGCGTTCATCTGGCCAGCGGCGCCGCCACGGTGGCACTGCGTTACCCGCGTTCAGACCTGGCGCGGCGCTTGCGCCTGAAGCAGGAGTGGTCGCGCAGGCTGATGGGAATACTCGGCATTGAGAGCGTCTTCGATGGCGCCATGGCGCAGCAGCCCAGGCTTATCGTCGCCAACCACACCTCCTGGGTGGACATCTTCGCCATCAACGCCATTGCCCCTGCGGCCTTCGTGTGCAAGGACGATGTTCGCGGCTGGCCCCTAATCGGCTGGCTTTGCGCGAATACCGATTCGATCTTCATCCGCCGCGGCGACCGCCGCGCGGCGCGAGACGTAGCCAAGGAGGTGCAGTTGGCCCTCCTCGGCGGGCGCACCGTCGCGGTATTTCCGGAAGGCACGACCACCGAAGGGGATACCGTTCTGCCCTTCCGCGGCGCACTGCTGCAACCGGCCATCGACTCAGGCTATCCCCTGCAGCCGGTCGCCCTTCGCTATCGCGGCGCCGACGGCGAACCCACGTCCCGCGTGGCTTACTGCGGTGAGTTGAGCTTTATCGAATCACTCTGGCGCATCTGCAGCACACGCGGCCTGACGGTGGAATTGGCGGCGCTGCCGCTATTGGAAACGACAGGCGCGCAGCGCGGTGCGCTTGCCCACACCTGCCGCGCCCGCATCACTAGCCGGCTGGGGTTGGCCGAGCATCATGCGCCGCCGACCAGTTCCGCGCTCACCCCGACCCGCGACTTGGCCGTGTCCACCGTCTCGGCGTAGATCTTCCGCAACCGTAGCGCCATCTCGCGGGCATCCCATTCCGCGGCGTGGCGAAGCGCCTGCTGCGCCAGTTCTTGCCGCAGTGCGGGGTCGGCAAGAACCGCTACGAGCTTGTCGGCAAAATCCTTCTCTTCGGCCGCCGCGACCACGGCGCCCCGGTCGGCGGCCAGAATGTCCCGCGTGCCCATGGCAGCGATGGCAAGCACCGGGAGACCCAACGCCATCGCTTCCAGCAGTACCAGCCCCTGGGTCTCGGTGAGTGAGGAAAAGACGAAGACGTCGGCGGCGCAATAACACGACGGCAATTCCTGCGTCCGATCTAGGTAGCCAACGAACAGCACGTTGGCTTCGAGTCCGTCCCGCTTTACAGAGGCGCGCAGCGAATCCAGGGCGGGGCCCTCCCCGGCGATCACCAGCAGCAGGTCGGGAATGCGCTGCCGCGCCAACTCCAGCGCTCGCAGCAGGAAATCGATGTTCTTCTCGAACGCGACGCGGCCGACGAACAACGCCACCGGACGCTGCGGATCGATCCCGTACCGTGCGCGGAAGGCTACGCCGTCGCCGGGCGCGAACCGCTCACGGGAAATGCCCGTCGGCAGTACGCGCATCGGGCGGGTCACCCCATAGTCGAGCAGTACGTCACGCATTGCGGTGGAGGGCACGATTACGGCATCCAGGTCGTTGCACTGGCGGCGGGAGAAACCGCGGGCAGCGGCACGCAGCGCCCCTTTCGGCAGGAGGGGAACGTAGTGAAAGAGATACTCCTCGAAGAAAGTGTGGTAAGTCGCGACGCAGGGAAGCCCAAGCTCGCGCGCCAGTCGAAGTCCGGCGTAATGGGCCACGAACGGGGTGTGGATATGGACCAGATCGAAGCCTTCCCGCCGAAGTTCGGCGGCGCGCTGCACGGCAACCCGGAAACGCATCATGCGGTCTTCCGGGTCGAACAGTACCCGGCGCGACGGAATGCGGACGATGTCCTCGTCCGGCGGCTCGTTGCCATAGCTCGGGGCAATGAGGGTGACCGAGTCCCCCGCCCCTTCCAACTCGCGCGTGAACGTCTCGATGGACGTGGACACACCGTTGATGCGCGGAAAGAACACATCGGAAACCATGAGGATTTTCATTGTTCGTGCACGGAATGTAGACGGCGGTCGGAAAAGATTAAGGGGCGACTGCCGCCGCCCCGCGATGGCCCGTCGCCCAAACGGCGGGCCCAGATGTGGCGCGCTAGAGCACCATCAACGCGCTGGCGATCGCTGCGCCGATGGCCGCCCCGGCCAAGACGTCGCTCGGGTAGTGCAATCCGAGAATGGGGCGCGATGCCCCGATCAGGATCGCCAGCGGAAAAAGTACCGGCGATAGCCCGGGATAACTTGCCGTAGCGATGAGCGTCATCGACACTGCGTGCAAGGTATGGCCGGACGGAAAACTGAACTCGTCCAGGGGCATCGCTGCGGCGATGACCGCGGGTACCACCCGATAGGGGCGCGGCCGCGACGTGCGCACTTTGAGCGCCTTGTAGATCATGATGCCCAGGGCGCTGGCCGCCACCATGCGCAAGACGACGGGCCAGGCATTGGCCCCATCGACAACCAGCATGACCACCATCAGCACATACCACACGACGCCATCGCCGATGCGGCTGATGCCACGGAAAAGTAGGCAAGCCGGCCGTACGCGACTGACGCGGTTGATGTGGACGCACAGCGCCGAGTCCAGCGAGCTAATCGAGCGCCACGAGGAATTTAGTGTGAGCATCCTGGACCCTTTGATGACGTTGGATGGACTGACGCAGGGCAACGACGAAAGCATCATTGACGTGGCGCCAATCGTGGTTCAGCGCGATGGCTCGGGCGCGGGCGCCCAGCACTTGGCGGCGGCCATCGTCCTCGGCCAGACCGGCAGCGGCCTCGATGAAACGCGTCTCTTCGCGAAGAGGCACTTTGACGCCGTCGTCGGCGTCGCGAATGAGATCTCCCGCGGCCGCGTAGTCGAAAGCCACCACGGGCAACCCGCTGGCCATCGCCTCCAGCGTAACGTTGCCGAAGGTCTCGGTCAGACTGGGGAATAGAAAGAGATCGCCGCTGGCGTAGTGTTCGGCGAGAGCGGCCCCGGTGTGCATGCCCGCGAAAATGGTGTCGGACAAGCTGGATTGGAGGCCGGGGCGCGAAGGCCCGTCGCCGACCAGAACAAGCCTCGCGTCGGGCCGGGCCTGCCGGATGGCTTCAAACGCCTTGAGCACCAGCGGCATGTTCTTTTCCGGCGCGATGCGGCCCACGTAGATGACTGCCAACTGATCCGGCGCCAAGCCCCACGCGGCCCGCAGCACTGGAGAACGGCGGCCGGGGTTGAACAAGCCGGTATCCACACCGCGGGCAACGACCTGGACATTGTGGTAGCCCTGATAGGTCAGTTCCCGCTGCAGGGACGCAGTCGGCACCAGGGTCAGGTTAGTGCGGTTGTGGAATTTGCGCAGATAGCCGCTGATGGGCTTCTTGAGCCATCCCATTCCGTAGTGCGTGCTGTAGCTATGGAAGTTGGTGTGAAAATCCGATGTCAGCGCAAGCCGCAGCTTGCGCGCGGCCGCCACGGCCGACCAACCCAGAGGTCCTTCCGTGACCACATGCACAACATCCGGCCGGCGCTGCATCCAGAGCTTGAACAACGTCCGAGCCGCAGGCAGGCCCATGCGCAGCCCGGCGTAGCGCGGCAGCGGCACGCCCGGACGCAGAACTTGTTCACAGGAGGCCGACGCTACGGGCCTATCGGCCCCGCGTTGTTGCGGCCGCACAAGCTGCACGTGGTGGCCCCGTTCCTGCAGTCCATCGACCATGCGGCCGATGGTCATCGCCACGCCGTTGATTTCGGGCGGATAGGTCTCGGTGACCACCGCCACGCGCAGTTGCGAGCCGGGCCACGCCGGCTGTTCGACCAAAAGTTCGTCATCGTCCATGGGCGTCATACTGCCGCCCATGCGTAACGGATCGATGACGATCAGTTTACGCTTTGGTTACGCCCCATCAAATCCGGCCCAGTCGGGCAATCGAGCCAACCTTGGCCATTCCGGATTCAGCCCAGCAGGACCAGCAACCACACCACCACGACGTTGATCAGGGCGATGAGCACCGCCGCGCTGCCGATATCCTTGGCCCGCTTGGCCAGACGATGGTTCTCCAGCGAGATGCGATCCACGGTGGCTTCAACGGCGGAATTGACCAGTTCGATGATAATCACCAGCAGCACGCTGGCAACCATCAGCGCCTTGCCCACGCCGGGCGCCGGCAGGAACAGGGCAAGGGGAATCAGGATTGCCGCCAGGAGCGACTCCTGGCGAAACGCATCCTCGTGGCGGTAAGCGGCGGCAAGGCCGGACAGGGAGTAGTGAAAGGCGTTCCAGATCCGGCGCAGGCCGGTCTTGCCTTTGTGGGGACTTTCCATCTCTTCTCGGGAAATTGAGGCAGGGGAAATGCTGTCGATTGCGACCGGAATTATCCCTCACCGGAGAACCGTCCGGGAGAGTCTCCTGCGACGTGAAACAATCCGCTGTTCGCCATCTTGCACGGACATGCTCAGGCGGCAATACGAATGGGGTGGCGCTTGTGGCTTTCGGGGTGATGGTGGAGCAAATCTGGCGTGATCGCGGCGCGCAGCACGGTCTGGGTTTCACCGCGCCGCACGCGGTTGGAAAACCACCACAACGCACCTTTCTTGATTGTCCAGTCCGCCTCCTGGCCCGACAAGAGCAGCGCGGCGAGACGCCCCACGGCTGGCTGATGCGCGACGAGGAGCACATTGCCCGCGGCACCGGGCCAACCAGTGGCGCCAATCAATTCAGAGACGCAGCCGCCAAGGCTCAAGCCGACAGACACCTCGTAGTCAAGCCCGAGACAATCCGCAGTCTGGCCAGCGGCGACCGTTGGCGCGACGACCACCCGTCCAATCTCCGGGCCCTGACTGCTCAGCCAATGGGCCACCTTGAGCGCATGCTTCTCCCCTCGCTCGGTCAATGGCCGCATTGCCTCGCCGACCCCTTCCCCCGACTCGGCCGGGCGCCAAAGAAGCAGATCCATCCCTTACCCTCGCATAAAATCCGCGAAGGCTAGCGCCTTTGTGTGAAGGATTCGTTACGAGCGAATGGAATTTCGACGCCACTCAATCTGCCGGCAAAGGTTAAGCGCGGTTGCCGGTGCCAGGGAAGATCACGCCGATTGGGGTTCCCCCGTGGGATGGGCCTCTTCCATCCACGCGGAAATAGCCTGTTCTGCCTCTGGAACCCCTGTTTTCTTCAGGCTGGAGAACAACTGTACCGTCGCCTGCATCCCGTAGTCCGACAACGCCAACCGCACCCTGGCGAGCGTCTGGAGCCCCTCGCCGCGGGAAAGCTTGTCCGACTTTGTGAGCAGCACGTGAACCGGTCGACCGCTGGGCGCAAACCACTCAAGCATTTGGTGATCGAGCGGTGTCAGGGGATGGCGCGCGTCCATTATCAGCACCAGACCCACCAACGCAGAACGGCGGGTGAGATAGTTCTCCAGAAGCCCCTGCCACTGGCGCCGAACCGCTTCCGGAACCTGCGCATAGCCATAGCCGGGGAGATCCACCAGGTAACCGGAATCACCACAGCGAAAAAAGTTGATCAACTGTGTGCGGCCGGGCGTCTTGCTGACGAAGGCAAGGCGATTGTGATCTGCCAACACATTGATGGCACTTGATTTGCCGGCATTGGAACGGCCAGCGAAGGCAACTTCGGGCAATGTTGACGGCGGCAACTCTTGGCTGCGCGCCACGGACAACTCGAAGCGCGCACCACGCAGCATGAACATGGGAGTGGGAGAGGCGCGACGTGGCGCAGAGAAAATGACTTCGTGTACAATACCAAATTTCGTGCATTCGAGGCTTCGAGGAGTCAGATGATGAAGCGTTTTATGATCCTGCCGTTGGCGCTGGCGGCCATTTCGGTCAACGCGGCGGAAAAGGGTGCGGTCAAACCCGACACTGCGGCGGGCCAGAAGATTGCAGCGGAAGTTTGCGCGGGCTGCCACAATGCAGACGGCAATAGCGCCATCCCAGCCAACCCCAGGCTTGCAGGGCAACTCCCAGAGTACCTGTACAAGCAACTGACGAATTTCAAGGCCGCTGAAGGAAAAGAACCTGAGCGCAACAATGCCATCATGGGTGGGATGGTCGCAGCGCTTTCCGATGCCGACATGAAGTCCCTTGCCGGCTGGTTCGCCAAACAGCAGCCGAAAGCAGAGAGTCAGGCGGACCCGAAGCTCCTCAAGCTCGGACAGAAGCTATACCGTGCCGGAGACGCATCTAAGGGCCTGCCTGCTTGCTCTGGCTGTCACGGCCCAGCGGGCGGAGGTATGCCGGCACAGTACCCGCGCCTTGGTGGACAGTGGGCCGAATACGTTGAGACCCAGTTGAAATCTTTCCGCGCCGAAGAACGCGCCAACGATCCGAACAAGATGATGCGGATGGTGGCGATCAAGATGACCGACCCAGAAATCAAGGCGGTCGCCGACTACATTGCGGCAATGCGCTGATCGCGTCCCAGGGTAGACGATCGGGGCCCTCACTATTCTTCCCTTTCTGCGGCCGACATTTCGACCGCAAGCCGTGAGGACTTTGATTTTGCCGAGCTTCAATAGCAGCGTTGATCTTCGCTTGCACAAGTTGGAGCCGACTGGATGCGTGCAGTAAGTCCTGACTGTTGGCGGAGCCCCCCTCGCGATGCGAGGGGGGCTTTTCTTTGCCCTCCTCTGCCC
>JBAWHH010000814.1:0-11182 GCA_049593715.1 Rhodocyclaceae bacterium | reverse complement strand
GGAGAAAACCGTCTAGAACCCCGCCGTCGTCGAGTCATCGACAGGACCGCCAAGGATCTTCTCCGAAACATCCTCAAAAACAGTCTGCCCGTGGCTTTGAGCCGGATCGTGGAACTGACGAGCCAATATCGCCTTGCGTACCTAATCTCCCCTCTCCTCTGGCGGGAGAGGGGCCGGGGGTGAGGGGGAAGCAGTTTCACACCGGGCGAGAATGGTTTCCAGCACGCCTTCGAGGTTTTCCATGACCTCGTTGTTCCAGAAGCGCAAAACCAGAAAGCCCTGTTCCCGCAGCCAAGCATCGCGTCTGGCATCGATGCCCTCCGCCTCCGCGTGCTGGCCGCCATCCGCCTCCACAACGAGCCGCTTTTCCATACAGACGAAATCGACGACGTAAGGGCCAAAGGGCTGTTGACGGCGGAACTTTAGCCCCGCGAGCCGGTGGCCGCGCAGGCGCGACCAGAGCAGGCGTTCGGGGTCCGTGGACGCGGCGCGCAACTTCCGTGCGAATGATGTCTTGTCGGCCATTACCCCTCGCCACGGCCCTCTTCCGCCAGGGGAAAAAGAGAGGGTGAGGGGTCAAACGCCAACCATCCGACAAGGCACGACTGACTCATCGCGCCGCAGCCGCACGGGCCTGAGATTGCCCTCAATCCCTAACCCTGCCTTGCGGACTCGCAATCGACGGCCCGCCCCTCTACGCCTTCGGCTCCTCCCGAGTCTCCGAGCGGACTACGGTTCCCGTCGCCGGGTCGAAATACACGTTGAAGCGCATGTCGGCGTTGAATGGGTTGGCGTAGCGCCATTCCCAGGCTTCCTGGCGCTTCAGCGGTACCGGCGTGATGCTCGCCGGCTTGCCGAGCAGATGGCGGATTTCGTCGCGGCTCATTCCCTTGCGCACGCGGGCGAAGTTCTCTTCCGTGATTACCTGCCGCAGTTCCCGCAACACGTTGTCCGGACCGATTTCCGCCATATAGTTCTCTTTGCCCATGGGCGTGCGGGCGAATTCCCAGGTCAGGCTGCCATCTTCGTTGCGCCACTCGAAGGTGGGGGTGCCCAGCTTGTCGCGCACGTCGTAGCCAGTAGACGCGCCGGGTTTAAGCTCCTTCATCGCCACGTAGTCGCAGCCGGGTAGGCCCAGCGTACTGACGACGGCGCACAGCATAGTCAGGAATCGCTTCAACGAATCTCTCCTCGATGGCGCCGAGGACAACGCAAACGCGCGTGGCAGCCGCCCTGCGGGCATAATCCGGTCAATCCGCGACGAGGCACCATTATGGAACATCTGACGCCCAATGAAGCTCATGAACTCCTCAAGTCCAATCCGCTCGCCCTGTTCGTGGATTGCCGCAGCGAAATGGAGTTCCTGTTCGTCGGCCACCCCGTCGGCGCCATGATGATCCCGTGGAACGACGGCCCCAACTGGGACGTGAATCCCGATTTCGTCGCCCACGTGAAGAAAGCAGCCAGCGTGGACCGGCCCGTGGTGATCATCTGCCGCAGCGGCAACCGCTCCCAGGAAGCGGGCCACGCGCTCGAACAGTCAGGTTTCACCCAGGTTTACAACGTGCTTCACGGCTTCGAGGGCGAACTGGACGACAACCACCAGCGCGGCAAGACCAGTGGCTGGCGCTTTGAGGGATTGCCTTGGGAGCAATGCTGACTCCCGCCGCAGCCGCGGCGATCGCTCCGTCAGCTTCTTCCAGCCGGTGAGCAACCCGCGTTTTCCGCCGCTGGCGGCAGCTTGGTTCGTGTGGGGACTGGGCGCGCTGTTCTACCTCATCGCCTTCTACCAGCGGGTCGCACCGGCGGTCATCACCGACAAGCTGATGACGGACTTCTCCCTCGGCGCCGCAGCCCTGGGCAATCTGTCCGCGTTCTATTTCTACAGCTACGTGGCGATGCAGATCCCCACCGGCATCATTGCCGACCGCTGGGGGCCGCGCAAGCTGATGACCGCCGGAGCAGCCATCGCCGCCGGCGGCACCGCCCTGTTTGCGCTCGCCCCGGATCTGTGGTGGGCCAACGCCGGGCGGCTGCTCATCGGCGGGTCGGTAGCGGTGGCTTTCGTGTCCATGCTCAAACTCGCGAGCCACTGGTTCGCGCCGCGCCAGTTCGCGCTCGCGTCGGGTTTGCTGCTGCTGGTCGGCCTGTTCGGCGCCGTGTTTGCCGGCCGTCCGCTGCGGGCGCTGGTGGAAATGTTCGGCTGGCGCGACGTGATGGCGGCTTCCGCCGGTGTCACCGCCGTGCTCGCCATCATCATCTGGTGGCGCGTGCGCGATGACCCCGCCGAGGCCGGCTACGCGAGCCACTACAGTGGACACGAAAGCGGCGAACATCCACCGATCCTGCGCGGTCTCGCCGAGGTGGGCTCCTACCGCAACACTTGGCTGCTGTTCTTCACCCAGGGCGGCATCACCGGCTCGGTGCTGACCTTTGCCGGCCTGTGGGGCGTGCCCTATGTCACCCAGATCTACGGCCTGTCGGCGAAAGATGCCGCGCTGTTCACCTCGGCCATGCTCATCGCCTGGGCGTGGGGCGGTCCGGCGATGGGGGCCGCGTCGGAGCGGCTAGGCCGGCGCAAGCCGCTTTACGTGGCCAGTTGCGCCTTGGCCCTGGCGGGCTGGTCGGCGCTGGTGTTCCTGCCGCCACTGCCTTTACCCCTGCTCGTCGTGCTGCTTCTCGCCGTCGGCTTCGTTTCAGGCTGCATGATCATCGGCTTCGCCTTCGCCAAAGAGTCGGTGCCGGCGCGGTTGACGGGAACGGCCTCGGGAGTCGTGAATACCGGCACCATGATCGGCGCCATGATCTTGCAGCCCGCGGTGGGCTGGATGCTGGACCGGCATTGGCACGGCGCAACTGCCAGCGGCGCTCGCTTGTACGACCTCACGGCTTACCAGTCCAGCTTCGCGCTCATGCTGGTATGGGTCGCGCTGTCTCTGCTGCTGGTGTCGCTATCCCGCGAAACCTACTGCAAGCCCATGCCCTGACCGCGCTTGTGGTGCACGAGGTACCCACCGAACAGCAGCAGGCCGCCCGCCGCCAGCCCGATCATGCCTTGGGCCAAAGACAGGGTCGAATGCCAGAGCAATGGCGCGAGCACACCGGCCGCCGTGGCGTTGATGGCGGTTTGGGCGAACGCCTGGCAAGAGGAAATCAGCCCGCGCTGTTGCGGCAGCAGATCCAGGATCAGCAGGCTCAGGCTGGGCATCGCCGCCGCCATGCCGAAACAGAACAGGGCGATGGGTGCCACCGCCTGGAGCAGTCCGGGCGGCAACCACAGATTGATGCCCAGATTGGCCAACGCCGCCGCAATCATCACCGTGTAGGACCAGGCAATGGTGCGCCGTTGCGATAACCGTCCCGCCAGTTTTCCCGAGACGTAGGAGCCCAGCATCATGCCGCCCACGGACGGCATGAATAGCCAGCCGAATTCCCGCTCCGACAGCCCCAGGTGCTGCATCAGGAACACCGGCGCCGACAGCACGTAGATGAAGAAGGCGGCGAAATTGAGCGCTGAAGCTGTCGCCAGCAGCAAAAACTCGCCGTGGGTGAACACGCCGAAATAGGACCGAGCGAGCCACGCCGGGTGCAGGCTCTGGCGCTTCTCGGCCGGCAAGGTTTCCGGCAGGAAAGCGAAACACAGCGCCAGCATCAAGGCGCCGTAACCGGCAAGGAAGCCGAACACCGCGCGCCAACCCAGAACGTCGTGGATCCAGCCACCCAGCACCGGCGCGATCGCCGGCGCCAGGCCGAACATGATCCCCACCGTGGCCATCAGCCGCTGCGCCGCCGGCCCGTCGTGCAGCACGTCGCGGATGATGGCCCGGCCCACCACCATGCCCGACCCCGCTCCCAGCGCCTGCAGCGCCCGGCCCGCCCACAGCCAATCGATGGACGGCGCAAAGGCACACAGCAGCGACGCGGCGGCATACACGAACAACGTGCCGACGATGATCCGCCGCCGCCCCAGCGCATCCGCCAGCGCGCCGTGCCACAGGATCATGAACGCGAACGGCGCCAAGTAAGCCGTCAGCGTTTGCTGCACCTCGATCTGGGTTGCGCCAAGCCCGGCACCGATGGCCGGGAACGACGGCAGGTAGGTGTCGATGGAAAATGGCCCGATGGCCGCCATGGCGGCCAGGAGCGGGGCGAGGAAACGCGGGGTCGTGATGGCGTGAGGGTCGGGGTTGGGGGATTTCACGGTGGAGCAGGCAGCAGGAAGGCAAACGCCGGGCCGTACTATGCACGAAACGCGAGCTTGGGGATTTGCTGCTTTGGTCGCATCCGATCTGCCTTGACGTAGCGGTTGCGTCATTCGATCCACGGGCGGTTAGCCAACCATCCAAGGGATCGCCGAGGGTTTCAGCTTCATTTTCCGCCGCCGCACTGCCCGATGCACGAGCGGATCGACCGAAAAGAGCGCCTCGTGCCGCGGCCGCGGCCCCCACCTCCCGCGTGGGAGCATAAAAGTCTGTCGGCTCCTACGCCTCTGCGGCAGGACTGGCTATCGTCCGAATCGTCTAGTCCTTCCGCAGGATTTTTTTATCGCTCCCCCGGTTCATACTCGACGCCAGTGTAGTCGGTGGATGTCACAAAGGTACTCAAGGACACCCAGGCCGACGCCTGAGACGCAAATCTCCCCGCGCAAAGCGACATGTCAGACGGTACGGGGAGACGCTTCAGCCGAGCAGCAACCACATTTCCAGTTTCCCAGCCTCGTCTCCGGCGGCGGGGCCGGGATTTTCCTCCCGCGCGGCTTCGGCCGCGCGTTTTTTTCCGGTGGAAAGGATCAAGAATGGGGTGGCTCGCGTTGCACGACAGCAGGATCGGGGCTAACGTATCGTTCCCCACACAAAGTCCCTACGGCTTTTTCATGAAAATACTCGTCGTTGACGATCATCCCTTGATTCGGGAAGGTCTCGTTAACGTGCTCCGCGAGTTGGATCATGACCTGACGGTGATCGAGGCCCAGACCACCGAGGACGCGCTGGCCACCTTGGAGCGCGAGAATGACATCTCGCTCGTCTTGCTGGACCTGCAGTTTGAAGACCGGTTCGAGGGCATGGGTCTGCTCAGGCAGGCGCGGACAACTTGGCCGGAAGTGCCCATCGTCGTTTTGTCGGGCCTGGATGCGCCCAATATCGTGCGCGAGGCCATCGACGAGGGAGCGATGGGGTTCATCACCAAGCGTTCTCCGACGCCGGTCCTGGTCAGCGCGTTGCGGCTGGTCTTGGCCGGGGCCGTGTACATCCCCCCGCAGGCCCTCGCCGCCGACTCGACGACGGCCCGGCCGCGCCCATCCACCGACGAATACGGCTCCGAGACGGCGCCGACTTTGGCAACGTTGGGCTTGACCGACCGCCAAACGGAGGTGTTGGCCCATTTGGTTCAGGGAAAGCCGAACAAAATCATCTGCCGGGAACTTGGTCTGGCCGAAGGAACAGTAAAGACGCACATTGCCGCCATCCTGCGCGCGCTCAACGTGACAAGCCGTACCCAAGCTTTGTTCGCCCTAAGCCGCCTTGGGGTGCAGTTGCCTTTCCCACTTCGCTCGCCCGCCGACCCACGCGACCGCGGTGTTTAGTCTCCGGTCGGCTGCCCGATCAGGCGCATCAAAGCGCCAATCAGCGCATCCGCCGAAACCGGCTTGTGGAGCAAGATCAATCCATGTTCGGCAATGCGCTGCAGGGAAGCCGGTACGGCCTCGGCGGTGATCACGATGGCCGGAATTGATCTGCCCGCGCTGCGGCGAAGGTCTTCGATAACGGCGACACCGTCGCCGTCAGGCAGGCGATAGTCCGACAGGACGACGTCGACGCCCCGGTCGCCCGGCGGAATTGCAGTGCGGGCTTCGCTTGCTGTCGACGCCGTGATGACGCTGGCGCCGATCTGGCTGAGAAACGCATCGAGGGATTCCAGTACCTCCACGTCATCGTCGATCACCAGAATACGCAATCCCTTCAGATCGTCCGTAGCCGCCGGATTTCCCTCCGCAACCACGTCCTCCTTTGGCCGATGCCCACGCGGAACGACGAGGGAAAACACGCTCCCCTTTCCGACGACGGACCGCAGGCTCAGTCTGTGCCCAAGCAACCGGCAGAAGCGATCGACGATGGCCAAGCCAAGGCCCAGGCCCTTGTCGCGGGCGTGCGCCGCGTTGTTGAGTTGGACAAACTCGCGAAAGATATGCTCGCGCTTGTCGTCGGGAATACCACTGCCGGTGTCGCAAACTTCAATCCGCAGATTTGCGCCGTGACGACGAACCCCGACGAGAACACCGCCCCGCGCGGTGTAGCGCAGCGCATTGGACAGCAGGTTCGAAAGAATGCGCTCAAGCAGGACGGGGTCACTGACGCACCAGGCCTCGGTGCGGGCAAACCGCAGGCTCAGGGCAGCTTCCTGGGCCGGCGCCGAGAACGTATCCCGCAGGACAGTGAAGATGCGCCCGACGGGAAAAAGCTCCTCCCGCGGCGTGATGACTCCGGCGTCGAGCCGGGAGATTTCCAGCAGACCTTCCACCACCGCCTCGAGCCCGCCCAGCGCGCGCTCCACCCGCGACGCTAGCCGACGCGTATCTTCATCTTTGGCCCGCAACTGCAGCGCTGTCACGAGCAAACCAACCGCCTGGATCGGTTGGCGAAGATCATGGCTGGCAGCCGCCAGAAACTGGGTCTTGGTACGGTTGGCCTTCTCCGCCAGTTCCTTTTGCTTCTGCAATTCCAAGGTTGCCGCGGCGATGCGCCGTTCCAACTCGCGCTGGTCCGCCTCCAGGGAGGCGGCCATGGCGTTGATGCCCGATTCCAGCATTTTTAGTGAGCCGCCGACATCGACGGACGCGCGCGTCTGCAACTGGCCGGACCTGATGCGATCCACCGTATGGGCCAACTTCAACACCGGCCCCACCACGCCGCGGCTGAGGCGGTGCGCAATGAACGCCGCCAACAGCAGCCCGCCCAGAGTGATGAGCCCGGCCACGACGATCAGCTCATTTTTGCGGGTCTCCAGCGGTGAAAGGGACACATAGACGAGTACGGTGCCGATTGCCGCCTGCCGGGGGGTACCTGGGGCAGATTCGATCGCATAGAGATCGCCATCGTCCCGCCACAAACGGCCTACCGGTGCCATGAACACCAGCGCTCCCGGATATCGCGAGATCGACACCGGAAATTCTGGAGGCGGCACCATAGCTCCCAGAACCGCCTCGTCAATTCTCCCCGCCCGGGCCAACACCTTCCCCTCCTTGTCTGCCACGGCGACGCCATCGACCCCCGCATCGCGGACAGCGATCTGGGCTAGGTGGTCCAATGCATCCGTGTTGCCGGAAAACACTCCGTACTCGCTCGCTGGCGCCATCTGACGGGCAATGGCGTCGCCGTGGGTCTGCAGCTCGGCATCAAGATCGGTCAGGCGCGCGAAGGTGAAAAAGGATGCCAGCGCCACGGCAACGAGGAAAGCCGGTACGACCGCCGCGATCAAAACCAGGGTCTGGATATCCCAGCGCTTCATCGCTCGCGCTCCAACGCCTGCAATTTGCCTTCGATGGCGCGCTCATCGTCGACACGGATCCCCAAGGAGCGCGCAACCGTCAGGTTGACCTTGACGGCGTAGAACTGCGGGTACTGGGCGGGGGGCAGTCCGGCGCCAGCCAGGAAGCGCTGCACCGTGCCAGCGAGTTGGCGCGCCGTGTGCTGCGGCGTCGAATAGACGGCAGCAAGCGCGCCGGCGCGTGCGTAGGCGGGCGAGAACCCGAAGAGCGGACGTCCCTCGCGATACGTGGCCAGCAGGATGTTGTGCAGCGTGGCACTGTTGAAGATGCGGGGATCGGGAGTCGCCAGCACCGCGTCGCAATTGGCCAGAAGCTTGCTCAGGGCGGAATAGATGTCGCGCGGCGCCGCCACCGCTTCCCTGGAGATCGTCAGGCGGTGCCCTTGAGCAGCGGCGTCGAGGAGTTTGATGCTGTTCGTATCGCCGGCGGAGATCAAAACGCCGACGCGGGACCGGCCCGGCAACACCGCGCGGACGAGGTCGAGGTGGCGGCCTATCGGCTGATCGAGATAGATGGCAGAAACCGACTTTGGATCACGAGGCCGTTGCGTTTCGCGCAAGGTCTCGTCGAAAGCCTGCTGCGTGATCAGCGCCGCCAAGACGGGCCCAGCCCGCCCCGCGAGGGCGGCTTTGAAGGCTCGCGTGCCGAAGGTGACGACGAGGGCCGATTCCGACGTGGCCTCGCCCCGTTCCAGGGCTGAGGCGTTCGTTTGGATGATCGGGAGTCTGTCGCCCAGTTCCTGGCGCAACGCCGTGACCGTCTCGACGTAGGCCCCGGAGTCCTCGCTCAGGACGAATTCGATCTGTGCCGCGCCAGCGAGCCCGGTCCCAACGAAAAGGACGGTCGCAAGCAGCAACCGACACCACGGCAGCAGGAAAAACCTCCACCACCCGTCGCAGTTTGGCGTTCCCTGCGTCCGGGAACGGGTACCCACGTCCCAAGGCGGTCCTTCAAGCAAGGCGGTCAAAACTCTGCCGGCAGACGACAACCCGTGATGACAGAATAGGTGCGTCGGACAGCCCACGCACGATCCCACGGGCGCAGCGCTGAGGACCGGCGAGTCACTCGGCGCCACATCTCACTGGCCGATGAGCAGGCCAGCACGCGTTCTATAACTCTACGGCTAGGTTGCGCGCTTTCCGATCGTCCGTTTGGATTAAGGTGGACTCCTACACTCGGTTATTGCACGTTTCCGAGCGACGCGGCCCTCCGCATAACAAAGACCGGCAGGCAAGCGCAGCGGCGCTTCCTGGCGTTCCAGGAACAGCGGCTCAACACTGCCGCTCTTACCCGCGCAGGCGATCCACCACGTCGTCCTCCATCCACATCCACTGGCCCGGTTCAAGGGTCGCAGACAGCACGAACTCGCCGATGGCCGTCCGGTGCAGCCCGCAAACGCGATTGCCGACCGCGGCGACCATCCTTTTGACCTGGTGGTATTTGCCCTCGGCAATCGTCAGCCGCAACTGCCGCGTATCCAGTTGCTCGCAAGCGACGGCGCGCACCGGCGCCGGATCGTCGCGCAGGACAACACCCGCCAGGAGAGCCTGGACCTGGGCCGAATCGACCGGATCGCTCGTGGCGACCTCATACACCTTGTTCACCCTGTGCCGCGGCGACGCCAGCCGATGGATGAACTGGCCATCGTCGGAAAACAGCAACAGGCCCGTCGTGTCCGCGTCCAGGCGCCCGACGCTCTGAACCCCACGAGTCACTAGCGGTCCCGGCAACAAAGCGAACACGCTGGCGTGGTGGGTCGGCCGAGTCGAACACTCATAAGCTGCGGGCTTGTGCAGCGCCAAGTACGCAAACTCGCGATAGCGCCAAGTTTCCCCGGCCACCTCGAACGTAAGGCCGAGGCACTCGAAACGGACGTCGGGGTCGCAGCAGGTGTTCCCCCCGACCCCAACGCAACCGGACCGGATGAGCTGAGCGCAGGCGCGGCGAGTACCGAACCCCTGATTGTGGAGGATGCGTTCGAGCGGGAGCAGCAAGTTGCACCGGTTCCTTGTCTAGCGATGGGCGGCGAACAGCGGGCCCCATCGTCGCCCGGGACGGACACGCAGAGGGCCAATCTCGGTCACCAATCCAGGGCCCGGACAAAAAGGCATTGCTGTGGGCGCACCAAAGCCGATCGCCAAATGCACTGAATGCAGGCCCCATCGTCGCCAACACCACCCTTTCGGCACGAGACGGGGGCCTCTCGGCCGCTATTCTAAGACCCGCCCCGGCCATCGCCATTGTCTCCCTCGCCGTACCCGCGGCGGGGCGCCTGCGCGCGGCCGGCATGGACGCGCCAGGCGTCCTGCCGCAGAATAGGTGCCGTTGCCTTGCATATGCAGACGCCGATCCAACGTGCCGGGAACATGTTTTGCGTGTGAATGAACCCGGCTCCGGATGCTCAGTCATAAGATCGGGCAGAGACAACCGGACGGCGAGGGGCGGGCCCGATTTCCGCGCGCCTTCGGGTACAACGATGCAAAAAGGAGGATTACCGCCATGTCTGTATTCAACGCATACCAGGCGCGGTTCGAGGCCGGCAAGGAAGAGGAGTTCTCGATCCAGGAATACCTGGAAATCTGCAAAAGCGATCACTCGGCCTATGCGACCGCGGCGGAACGGATGCTCATGGCGATCGGCGAGCCGGAACTCATCGATACCCGCCTGGACCACCGGCTGTCGCGGCTGTTTTCGAACAAGATCGTCAAACTGTACCCGGCGTTCCGCGACTTCTTCGGCCTGGAAGAGGTCATCGAAAACATCGTCTCCTACTTCCGCCACGCCGCGCAGGGGCTGGAAGAGAAGAAACAGATCCTCTACCTGCTCGGCCCGGTTGGTGGCGGCAAGTCCTCCCTGGCGGAGAAGCTCAAGGTGCTCATGGAACATGTGCCGTTCTATGCCATCAAGGGTTCGCCGGTGCATGAGTCGCCCCTGGGGCTGTTCAGCCTGACCGAGGACGGCGCGATCCTGGAGGACGACTACAGCATTCCGCGACGCTACCTCAACGGAATCATGTCGCCGTGGGCGGTGAAGCGGCTGCACGAGTTCAACGGCGACATCACGCGCTTCCGCGTCATCCGGCTGCGGCCCAATGTGCTGCGGCAGATCGCGGTGGCCAAAACGGAGCCGGGCGACGAAAACAACCAGGACATTTCGGCCCTGGTGGGCAAGATCGATATCCGCAAACTGGAACAGTATTCCCAGAACGATCCCGACGCCTACAGCTACTCCGGCGGGTTGTGCCTGTCCAACCGGGGCCTGCTGGAATTCGTCGAAATGTTCAAGGCGCCGATCAAGGTGCTGCATCCACTGCTGACGGCGACCCAAGAAGGCAACTACAAGGGCACGGAAGGATTCGGCGCGATCCCCTTCGACGGCATCATCCTCGCCCACTCCAACGAATCCGAATGGCTGGCCTTCAAGAACAACCGCAACAACGAGGCGTTCCTTGACCGTATCTACACCGTCAAGGTGCCCTACTGCTTGCGGGTGTCGGAAGAGATCAAGATCTACGAGAAACTGCTGTTCAACAGTTCTCTGTCGGAAGCGCCCTGCGCGCCGGACACCCTGCGCATGATGGCCCAGTTCGCCGCGCTGTCGCGCATCAAGGAACCGGAAAATTCGTCGGTTTTCTCC
>JBAWHH010000813.1:0-3711 GCA_049593715.1 Rhodocyclaceae bacterium | reverse complement strand
GCGGCGGAATCTGGCTGCGGGTGGAGTCCAGGTTGTAGCGCGCCTGCTCGGCGGCGAGCCGGTTGGCGGCGCCCCGTTCGTAGCGGTCTTTGGCAAGCCGATAGGTATCGGCCTGGGCCTGCAGGTTGGCTTCCGCACTCGCCAGCCGCGCCTGCTGGGTGCGCAGATCCAAGTAGTTGCGGGCGACTTCAGCGCTCAGGGTGACGAGGGCGTCGCGCAGGTCGGCTTCGCTGGCTTCCAGATCCGCCTGGGCCGCTTCCACGCTGCGGCGCGTGCCGCCGAACAAATCGACCTCCCAACTGGCGTCGAAACCCACGTCGTAGAGCGTGGTGGTGGTGCGCGGTGCGATCTCGGCGCTGCCCCGGCTGCGGCTGGCCTTGGCATTGGCCCCCACCGACGGATAGAGATCCGCGTCGGCAACTCCGCGTCGCGCCCGCGCTTCCCGCACCCGGGCGAGAGCCTGGCGCAGGTCGAGGTTGGCGGCGACGGCACGTTCCTCCAGCCGGTTGAGCAGCGGATCGCCCAGGCGAGACCACCAGGCGGCCAGATCCTGCTGGTCCGCTGCGCTCGCCTTCAACCCGCGATCGAGCGGCGCATGCCAGGCCGCCGGCGCCACGGGTTCGGGGGCGCGGTAATCCGGGCCCACGGCACAGCCGGCCGCGAGAAACGCCCCACACCCACAAAGCCACAACCGCCTATTCATGTCTCAGAGCCTCGATGGGATCCAACTGGGCCGCCTTGCGCGCCGGGAAAAAGCCGAACACCACGCCCACTGCACCGGAGAACAGGAACGCGATGAGCACGATGCGGCCGTTGAACACGAACGGCACGTTGAGCAGCGCCGCGCCCCCCGCCGCTGCCGCCAGGCCGAGGGCAATCCCCGCCAGGCCGCCAAACAGCGAGAGCACCACCGCCTCCACCAGAAACTGCAGCAGCACGTCGCTTTCCATGGCGCCGATAGCTAGGCGCGTGCCGATCTCGCGGGTGCGTTCGGTCACCGACACCAGCATGATGTTCATGATGCCGATGCCGCCCACCAGCAGGCTCACCGCCGCCACCGCGCCCAGCAGAGCAGTGAGGATGCGCGTGGTGCCGGTCAGCGTGGCGACGATCTGCTGCATGTCGAAGACGGTGAAATCGTTCTCCTGACTAGGGCCGATGCGGCGCCGCTCGTGCATCAGGTTCTCGATGTCGGTCTGCACTTTCTTGGTGGACACGCCGTCCTGGGCCGACACCATGATGAGATCGACGTTCTGGTTGCCGGCAATGCGGCGCTGGAAAGCGCGCAGCGGGATCAGCACCAGATCGTCCTGGTCGCTGCCGAAGGAGGACTGGCCCTTGCCCACCAGGGTGCCGATCACTTCGCAGGAAAGCTGGCCCAGGCGGATGGTCGATCCCAGCGGCTCCTGGGCGCCGAACAGCTTGTCCTTCACCGTCGAGCCGAGCACGCAGGCCATTTTGCCGCCGCGCAGTTCGCTCTCGGTGAATTGCCGGCCACTGGCCAGCGGCCAGCCGCGCACCTGGAAATAGGCGTTGTCGGTGCCGGTGACGATGGTGGTCCAGTTGGTGGCGGCGTAGATGGCGAGCATGGCCTTGGACGAACTGGGCGACACCGCCGCGAGGCCGGTGATGTCCCGCGCCACCGCCTCCACGTCCTTGATGCCGAAAGCCTTCGAGTCCTGGCGCACGCCGCCCGGCCCGCGCTGCAACTGGCCGGGGCGGACGTGGAGCATGTTGCTCCCGAGGCTGGAGATCTCTCGGCCCACCTGCACCGTGGCGCCGCCGCCCACGGTCACCATGGCAATCACGGCGCCGACGCCGATGATGATGCCCAGGGTGGTGAGGGAGGAACGCAGGACGTTGCGGCGGATTTCCCGCAGCGCCAAAAGGATGGTTTCACGCCACATGGCTTCCACTTTTCCCAAAACCGGTCATGTTCCCCATCTCACGCCCCAGCCCCGCCGTGGCCGTTCAACTGATCCGATTCCACCAGCCCATCGACGAAATGCACCACGCGCTTGGCGTAGCCCGCCATGTCCGGCTCGTGGGTGACCATAACGATGGTCAGGCCGCGCTCCTGGTTGAAGCGGGTAAGCAGGTCCATGATTTCCCGGCTGCGCGCCGAATCCAGGTTGCCGGTGGGTTCGTCCGCCAGCAGCACCGTCGGCGAGGCGACGATGGCGCGGGCGATGGCGACTCGCTGCTGCTGGCCGCCGGAGAGTTCGCTCGGCGTGTGGTCCGACCAGGCGTCCAGCCCCACCGTCGCCAGCGCTTCGCGGGCGCGGGCGTGGCGCTCCACCGGCGGCATGCCGCGGTAGATCAGGGGCAGTTCGACGTTCTCCAGCGCCGAGGTGCGGTTGAGCAGGTTGAAGCCCTGGAACACGAAGCCGAGGTAATGCCGCCGCAGCAGGGCGAGCTGGTCACGGCTGAGCCCGCCCACTTCGACGCCGCGGAACAGGAAGGCCCCGCCCGTGGGCACGTCGAGGCAGCCGAGGATATTCATGCAAGTCGACTTGCCCGAACCGCTGGGGCCCATCACGGCCACGAACTCCCCCGCGTCGATGCGCAGGTCCACGCCCCGCAGCGCTTCCACCGCCGCCTGGCCGCTGCCATAGCGCTTCGTCACGCCGCGCAGCTCGATGACCGGCGGCGACACGCCGCCCTGCCCTGCCTCCACGGTCATTTCGGCTTGTCGAGGATGGACGTCACCAGTTCGGTGCCGGCCTGGATCTCGCCGGCACGGATCTCGGTGTGGCGCCCGTCGCTGAGGCCGACGGTGACGGACACTGCCTCCGGCTTGCCTTCGCGCAGCACCCACAGCTTCTGCTGACGGCGGTCGCTCGCCGGGGCGTCCGCCTTGGGCGGCGGGCCGGGAAACATCTTGCTGAGAAAACTGCCGCCGCCAGTCTTGACCGGCTCCACCGGCGGGGTGAAACGCAGTGCCGCGTTGGGCACCAGCAGCGCGTTCGACACCTGCTGCACCATGATGTCAGCGGTGCCGGTCATGCCGGGGCGCAGCAGCAGCTTGCCGTTATCCACGGTCAGCAGCGTCTCGTAGGTGACGACGTTGTTCACCGTCTTGGGGGCATAGCGCACTTCGGCGATGCGCGACGGAAACCGCTGGTCGGGATACGCGTCCACGCTGAACGTGGCGTTCTGCCCCACCTTCACCTGGCCGACGTCGGCTTCGTCCACATCGACGTGCAGTTCCATCTTGGTCAGGTCTTCCGCCAGGGTGAACAGCACCGGCGCCTGGAACGACGCGGCCACGGTCTGACCAGGCTCGATTTTGCGCGCCAGCACCATGCCTTTCACCGGCGAGCGGATCACCGACTTCGCCAGGTTGGTGCGATTCACCGCCAGCGTCGCCTTGGCCTGGGCGACCTGGCTCCTGGCGCTGGCGAGCGCCGCTTCAGCGCGCTTGGCGGCGGCCTCGGCGGCCACCAGATCCTTGTCCGACGCGGCGTTGCGGGCAATCAGATCGCGGGTTCGGGCCAGTTCGCGGCGCGTTTCCGCCTGGCTGGCGGTCGCTTCCCGCACCTTGGCCTCCGCGGTCAGCAAGGCCGACTCGGACTGAATCACCTGGGACTCCAGGTTGGAAGTGTCGAGCCGCGCCAGTACCTGGCCCACCTTGACACGGTCGTTGTAATCCACCTCCCCCGTCTTGACGGTGCCGGACAGTTCGCTGCCCACGTCCACCTGGTTGGTGGG
>JBAWHH010000812.1:0-5960 GCA_049593715.1 Rhodocyclaceae bacterium | reverse complement strand
ATTCCCAACTACTGGAAACTGCCCGCACAACAGTATCTGCAGCAGACGGGCATGCCCACCGCCTGGGGATGGCTGCCCATGCTAGGCAAGGGAGACATCCTGCCCATCGCCGGGATCGCCATTCTGTCGGGCGTTTCCGGGCTTTGTTTCCTGCTGGCGCTGATTCCGGCGTATCTTCGCCAGCGTGACTGGGCCTATCTCGCCATCTCCATCATTCAGATTCTGGTGCTCGTGCTGGCTGCCTCCGGCATTCTTGGTGCGGGTGAATGAATCCCGACCGCCATGGCTGAAATATTCAATCAGATCCTGTTAGCCACCGAACGCACCGAGTTCGATGCCGGCGCCGAGCGGCTAGCTTTTGCCCTGGCAGCCCGGTGCGGCAAACCGCTGATGGCGACCATCCCGGTCGTCAGCAATCCCGAATACGAGACCATCGCCCCGGCCCTGGCGCAGCGGCGGGACGAAGAAATCGGCCAGCAGATGGACGCCTTGCATGCGATTGCGGACCGGGCCGGCGTTTCCCTGGACGCCACCGTGCGCCATGGTCAGGAACCGTTTGCCGAAATCGTGGACGAGGCGCAGGCGCGGGGGGCGGACCTCATCGTCATCCGCCGCCGTGGCAAGCGTGGCTTTTTCGCCAAGCTGCTGGTGGGGGAAATGGTGTCCAAAGTCATCGGCCACGCGCCCTGCAGCGTCCTAATCGTCCCGCGGGCGGCACAGATGTGGTCGAAGACGCTGCTCATCGCTACCGACGGATCGGAAAATGGCGGGCGGGCGTGCCGGCTGGCCGGCGCCATCGCCAAGCAATGCGGCATGGCCGTCACCGTGGTTTCCGCAGCCGCGGAATCCGCCAGTGACGAGCGCCGTCGCCTCGCCCAGGAGCACGCCGATCACGCTGCGGCAACACTGCGGGCCAGCGAATTGAGCGTGAGCGCGCAGATGCGCGCTGGCAAGCCCCACGACGTTATCCTTGGTGTGGCGCGGGAAACGGGCGCGGACCTCATCGTCGTAGGACGTAGCGGCCGCAGCAGCGTCGAACGCGTGTTGTTGGGCAGCACGGCGGAACGGGTGGCAGGTTTCGCCGAGTGTCCGGTGCTCATTGCGCAGTAAAGATCTGTTCGCCACGCGGCAGGCAGCGGCCAAGCACGCTCATACCAGCAGCGAAACCACCAGCCCGGCCAGCGCCCCGGCCCCGACTACCGGGATGATTCCCGCCTTGAAGCGGAACAGCGCCACGAAGGCCGCCACCGCCAACAGCGCCGCGATCCATTCGAAGCGGCCAGCGAATGGTGCTGCCGCCGTCCCCGCCGGCCACAGCACGTGCCAGGCGAAAAACACCGCCAGATTCGCGATCACGCCCACCACAGCCGCCGTGATTCCGGTGAGGGGGGCGGTGTAGCGCAGTTCCCCAATAGTCGCTTCCACCAGCGGTCCGCCGGCGAGGATGAAGACGAAAGACGGCAGCAGCGTGAACCACGTCGCCACGGCCGCTCCGGCCAGGCCGGCGGCGAGCAGCGCATCGGGGCCCAGAATCTGCCGCGTCCATCCGCCGACGAAGCCGATGAAAGTCACCACCATGATGAGCGGGCCGGGCGTGGTTTCACCCAGCGCCAGGCCGTCCATCATCTGGCTGCCGGTGAGCCAGGCGAAATGCTCTACGCCGCCCTGATAAACATAGGGCAGCACGGCATAGGCGCCGCCGAAAGTCAGCAGCGCCGCTTTGGTGAAGAACCACCCCATATCCATGAGCGTGCCGGCGCCCGCGGCGATTGCCAGGAGCGCCAGCGAAATCGCCCACAGCGCGAATCCTGCCGCCGCGAAAGTCGTCATCCGCCGCCCCGTGAAGCGGGCGTGGAAGGGGGTGGGCGTATCGTCGTCGATCAGGGCCGCCCCAACGGCTTGGCTGGTCGTGGCGCTTGGGCCATGGCCGCCGACGCAGAAATGCCGTGGCGCAATGCGACCGCCCAGAGCGCCCAGGATTGCCGCCGCCAGCACGATGGCGGGAAAAGGCAGGTCGAAAACGAAGATCGCCACGAACGCCGCCGCCGCGATTGACCGCAAAGCGTAGTTGCGCAAGGTGCGGGAACCGATGCGCCACGCGGCGAATGCGACGATCGCCACCACCGCCGGCTTGATGCCGTAGAGCAGCCCGGCAATCGCCGGCAGGCTGCCGTAGGCGAGATAAATCCACGACAGCAGGACCAGAAGCAAGAACGACGGCAGGAAAAACAGGACGCCGGCCATGATCCCGCCGCGCACCCGGTGCATCAGCCAGCCGATGTAAATGGCGAGCTGAATCGCCTCCGGCCCCGGCAGCAGCATGCAGAAATTCAGGCCGTGGAGGAAACGCCGCTCCGAAATCCAGCGCCGCCGCTCCACCAGATCCTGGTGCATCACCGCAATCTGCCCCGCTGGGCCGCCGAAACTGATGAAGCCGAGCTTGAGCCAGTAGAGGAAGGCTTCGGCCAGGGAAACCGGGGGCGGGGCGGAAGGTGCCGGCTCGGAAAGCATACGGTCGTCGAGGTCCGGCCGTCAGATCAGGACGGCTGCCACGGGCCGGATACGATCATCGCCTCGTCCGTGCCCGGCCACGGCGGCATGGTGACAGCGACGGCGGCCAGGGGGCCGCCATCGGTGGCGCGGAACTGAAAACGCGTGCCGAGGGGAATGGTCAGGCAGACGCCCGGTTCGAGGGGCACGATTTCCTCTCTTGTGCCCTGGCTGCGCCACATCTCGCCCGAGCCGCTCACGATGTACCAAATCTCTTCCACCGTTCTGTGCCTCACTGCAACCGAAGTACGCCCCGCCGCAAGCTGGAAATGCGCCATGCCGCCACCCTTGAGGCCGGCGAGCACGCGGACATCGGAGCCGTCGGGTGCGGTTACCGTTGGGGCCGGCGGAAGGCGCTGGGTTTCGAATTCAGTCATTCGGGAATGTCGTATCGAGAGGTGGGGCAAAGAGCGGGGGGACCCAATCAATTTCACCGATAGTAATCCATACGAAAACCTTTCCTGCGATGGCGCGCCGGCAACTCTCGGCCATCAGGAGTCATCCAACCCGTGCTCAAGGCTGTCCGTCGAGCGTCTGATTTCCCCAGGCACTGGTCGCACACGCTACGGCAGGGCATTGCCCCGTGCGGCCCCCCAAGATTTTGACGCCGGGCCTCAGTGACGAGCGATGGCTGTTGGCGGTCTGTACGATGGGGCGGGTTCTGGCCGGCCAAACAAATATCCCTGGCCGAGATCACAGCCCATGCTGCGCAGCACATTCAGTTGCCCGAGGGTCTCCACCCCCTCCGCCACCAGTTGGGATCCCAGGTTGTGGCCCAGGGTGATGATGGCTTGCAGGACGGCGACCTCGCTTTGGTTCTCCGGCACGCCGCGCAGGAACGATTGGTCGATCTTGAGGCGATCCACGGGCAAGTGACGCAGAAGGCTCAGCGAAGAATACCCGGTACCGAAATCATCAATGGTGACCGTGACGCCGAGATCGTGCATCTCGTCGAGAAGCGCCCGGCTGGTATCGACCGACTGCAAGGTGCTCTCGGTGATTTCAAGATCCAGGCGGTTGGGGGCCAAGCCGCTGGATTGCAGAACCCGGCGCACGATGGCCGCGAAACTGCGGTGGTTTGGCAGCAACTGGCGTGGCGATACGTTGACGGAGACGATCAGCGGGTCGCCCTGGCGCGGTGTCCACTTGGTCGCCTGTTGGCATGCGGTGGCCAAGACCCATTCGCCCAGCGGGATGATGAGACCACTTTCCTCGGCGATGTGGATAAAGGCATCCGGAGCCATTGGGCCCAAACGCGGATGATTCCAGCGCAGCAGGGCCTCGAAGCCCACGAGTTGGCCGTCGCCAATCACCACCTGCGGCTGAAAGTGCAGGCTCAGACCGTCCTCGCCCTCCAGGCAGTTGCGCAGGCTTTGCTCGATCACCATCCGTTTGGCCGTGCGCACTGCCATGTCCCGGGTATGGAAGCAGTAGCGGTTGCGCCCCTGGGTCTTGGCGCTGTACATCGCGGTGTCTGCGGCCTTGAGCAAGGCATGGCCGTCCTGACCGTCATCGGGGAAGATGCTCACGCCGATGCTGCCGGAAATCTGCAGACGCTCGCCGCCCAGCAGCACCGGCTGTGCCACCACCGCGATCAACGCGGCTGCCAATTGGCCAGCCTCCTCGGGCTTTACAATGTTTTCAGCCAGATAGACGAATTCGTCGCCGCCCAGCCGCGCGGCGGTATCGCCAGCGCGCAGGACTTCGCGCACTCGCGTAGCGACTACGCGCAACAAGCCGTCACCCGCGCTGTGGCCGAGGGTGTCGTTGATGTTCTTGAACCCATCGAGATCCAAGAACAGCAGGGCGCAGCGCCGCCGCTCCCGGCCTGCCCGGTCGAGGGCCTGCTGCATCCGATCGCTGAACAGCAGGCGATTCGGCAGCCCCGTCAGGGGATCGTGGTGGGCGAGATGATGAAGTTCCTCTTCAGCACGCCGGATCGCGCTGATGTCGGCGACCGCCCCCACGTAATGGGTTAGCGTGCCGGAAGCGTCACGCACGGCACTGAGGCTCTCCCACGCCGGAAACACTTCACCGTCCTTGCGTGCCCAGTACGACTCGCCTTGCCATCGGTTTTCCGTAGCCTGCGCGATGAGGGACGAGAACTGCTCGCCGAAACGGCGCGAGTGCAGGAAGGCGCCGACGTCCCGGCCGATCGCCTCTTCCTGGCTATAGCCCGTGATGCTGGAGAAGGCCGGATTGACCGACACGATACGGTGGCTGGCATCCGTGATGAAGATGCCCTCCGCCGTGGTGGAGAACACCACGCCCGCTTGGCGCAGTTGCTGTTCCGTCTGTCGCCGTTCGGTAATGTCCCGCAGGACACCGATCACCCGGCGCGTGCCGTGCTGCCCATAGGCTTTGACGTGGGCCTCCAACCAGCGCTCCGTGTTGCCGGCATCCAGGGTCCGGAACGTAACGTCCAGGGCGTCCCCGTTGGCCAGCGCGGCATCGGTCGTCGCCTGCACCATGCTTTGGTCGTCCGGATGGACGCGGGCAATGAAGGATGGCCAGGGTTCCTCAACCGGTTCCGGTGGGCCGCCGACGATTTGTTCTGCGCCGCCCACCGTCTGCAACTGGCCCGTCGCCGTATCCCATTCCCACACGCGCAATCGCGCCGCGTCCAGGGCCAGGCGCAGGCGTTGCTCGCTGCGCTCCAGGCGGACCTCACTGCCGTGGCGCGCCAAGGCGGTCTGCAGGGTGGCGTTCAATTCGCGCGGGTCGCAGGGCTTGACCAGATAGCCGTAGGGCAGGCTGTCCTTTGCGCGACGCAGGGTTTCCTCTTCGGCGTAAGCCGTGAGAAACACCACCGGCACGTTGCGTTCGGCGCGGATGGCCTGCGCTGCCTCTATGCCGTCGCTCCCACCTTCCAGGTGAATATCCATGAGCACGATGTCCGGCTTGAGATCTCGGGCCAGACGGATCGCATCCTCGCCGCGGGCTGCCATGCCGCACACGTCGTAATCGAGGTGCTGCAGGCGCTGGCGCAGGTCGAGGGCAATGATGCGCTCATCCTCGACGATAAGCAGACGTGGGTTGGGGGTCATGATGGCCTCTCTGCAGATATGGAGGAGAACTTCAGATTGAAAGTGGTGCCCGGTGAGCGAACGACGGTGAGTTCCGCGCCGGCCTGTTCCGCTAACAGCGGCATGAGCTGCAAGCCGAGAGACGCGGTACTGCCGATTTCGATGTGCTCGGGCAATCCCACACCATCGTCGCTGACGGAAAGCAGAATTTCGTCGCCATCGCCGTGTTTCAGCGTCACGCGCACCGTTCCGCAGCGCCCCTCCGGGAAAGCATGTTTGAAGCAGTTGGTAAGCAGTTCATTAACCAGAAGACCGCACGGTACGGCGCGCTGCAAATCGGCGCGTACCGGCTGCACGTCGATTTCCAGTTCTGTCCCCTGCGAG
>JBAWHH010000811.1:0-2880 GCA_049593715.1 Rhodocyclaceae bacterium | reverse complement strand
GCCGGTCGGACTTGCTGCGGTGCATGCCTGATGCCTAGATTCTCAGCCAATCTTTCCCTGCTGTTCGGCGAACTGCCGTTCCTGGAGCGCTTCTAAGCGGCGCGTCGCCAGGGTTTCGAGGCGGTGGAATTCCAGTTTCCCTACGACCACGATCCCGCGGCGCTGCTGGAAGTGACGATGCGCACCAATCTGGAGGTGGTGTTGTTCAACCTGCCGGCCGGGGACTGGGCGGCGGGGGAGCGCGGCATCGCCTGCCTGCCCCATCGGGTGGAGGAGTTCCGCGCCGGTGTGGCTCGCGGCATCGAGTATGCCCAGGCGCTGGGTTGCACGCGGCTCAACTGCTTGGCGGGCATTTCGCCGGCAGGCGTGCCCGAGGCCGAATGCCGCGGGACTCTGATCGACAACCTGCGTTTTGCCGCCGGCCGTTTGCAGGCCGAAGGGATCCAGCTTCTGCTGGAGCCCATCAACACGCGGGACGTGCCCGGCTTTTTCGTCTCCCGGCCGCGGCAGGCCTTGGGCATCATCGAAGAGGCCCGGCACGACAACCTCTTCCTCCAGTACGACATCTACCACGCCCAGGTGATGGAAGGCGATCTGGCCAACACCATCGCCGCCAACCTGCCGCGCATCGGCCACATGCAACTGGCGGACAATCCGGGGCGGCATGAGCCGGGCACGGGGGAAATCCGCTTTCCTTTCCTGTTCGAACATATCGACCGGCTGGGCTACCAAGGCTGGATCGGCTGCGAATATCTGCCGCTGACCACGACCGAGGCCAGTTTCGCCTGGATGAGAGATGTGCCATCTTCTTCGGAGGCCAAGTGAAAATCGGATTCATCGGCCTGGGCATCATGGGCCGGCCCATGGCGGGCCATTTGATCGCGGGGGGGCATGGCGCCTACCTGATGAGCCGCAGCGGCGTGCCCCAGGATCTGCTGGCAGCGGGCGCGGTGGCCTGTACTGCTCCGGCGGAAGTCGCCCGCCACGCCGAAGTGATCTTCACCATGGTGCCGGACACGCCGGACGTGGAGAAAGTGCTGTTCGGCGACCAGGGCGTCGAGAAGGGACTCAGCGGCGGCAAGGTGGTGGTGGACATGAGCACCATTTCGCCGGTGGCGACGCGGGAGTTCGCCCGGCGCATCGCCGCCCACAACTGCGAATACCTGGATGCGCCGGTCTCCGGCGGCGACCTCGGCGCCCGCAATGCCACCTTGTCCATCATGGTGGGCGGGCCGGAAACGGCCTTTGAACGGGTCAAGCCGCTGTTCGGCCTGATGGGCAAGACGGTGACCCACATCGGCCCCAACGGCCACGGCCAGGTGTGCAAGCTGGCGAACAATATCGTCGGCGCTCTGAACATCGAGGCGGTGGCGGAAGCCCTGGTGTTCGCGGCGAAGGCCGGCGCCGATCCCGCCAAAGTTCGCGCTGCCATGATGGGCGGTTTCGCCAACTCGCGCGCCCTGGAAGTGCATGGGGAACGCATGCTGCAGCGGAACTTCGAGCCGGGGTTCCGCGTCGGGCTGCATCAGAAAGACCTCGCCATCGCCCTGAACGTGGCGCGGGAACTGGGCGTGAGCCTGCCCAACACCGCCTCGACCCAGGAACTGTTCAACGCCTGCGTGGCCCGCGGCGGGCTGCGCTGGGACCACTCGGCGTTGGTGAAGGCGCTCGAAGCGCTGGCGGACGTGGAGGTCAAGGGCAACCCGCCCACCGGCTGACGGCTTGCCGGGAGCAAACCACGAAACAACGCGAGGAGGGGCGATGGAAAAGTGGGACCAACAGGTGGAGGAACAGGAGGCGCAGCAATTCGCTGGCGTCAACCGCGGCCGTCTCCTCGCGGAATTGAGCCGGATCCTGCCTGCCGCGTCGCTGCTGCACCAGGAAGAGGATCTGCGGCCCTACGAATGCGACGGCCTCACCGCTTACCGGCGCCTGCCCCTGGCGGTGGCGCTGCCGGACAGCGAGGAACAGGTGGCCGCCATCCTGCGCGCCTGCAACGCGCAGGGGGTGCCGGTGGTGGCGCGGGGCTCCGGCACGTCGCTCTCGGGCGGGGCGCTGCCCCACCGTTTCGGCCTGGTGTTGTCCCTGGCCAAACTCAAGAAAATCATCAAGGTGGATCCGGTGGCGCGCACGGCGGTAGTTCAGCCGGGCGTGCGCAACCTTGCCATTTCCGAAGCCGCCGCGCCCTTTGGCCTGTATTACGCGCCGGACCCTTCGTCCCAGATCGCCTGCTCCATCGGCGGCAACGTAGCGGAAAACGCTGGTGGCGTGCATTGCCTCAAATACGGCCTGACGGTGCACAACGTGCTGCGGGTGCGCGCTGTGACCCTGGACGGCGAAATCCTGGAACTGGGCAGCGAAGCGCTGGACGCACCGGGTTTCGACCTGCTCGCGCTGATGATCGGTTCCGAAGGGCTGCTGGCGGTGGCCACCGAAATCACCGTGCGCCTCACGCCCAAGCCGCTGCTGGCGCAATGTGTGCTCGCCGCGTTCGACGACGTGCGCAAAGCCGGCGAGGCGGTGGCGGAAGTGATCGCCGCCGGCATCATCCCCGCCGGGCTGGAGATGATGGACCGGGCGGCGACAGCGGCGGTGGAGCCTTTCGTCAAGGCCGGTTACCCGCTCGACGCCGAAGCCATCCTGCTGTGCGAATCCGACGGCACGCCGGAGGAAGTGGCGGAGGAAGTGGCGCGCATGCGGCAGGTGCTGGAGCGCAGCGGCGCGACGCAGATCCGCGTATCCCGCGACGAAGCCGAGCGGTTGCGTTTTTGGTCCGGGCGCAAGGCGGCGTTCCCGGCAGCGGGGCGCATTTCCCCCGATTATTACTGCATGGACGGCACCATCCCGCGCCGCCGCCTGGGCGACATGTTGGAAGCCATC
>JBAWHH010000810.1:0-3531 GCA_049593715.1 Rhodocyclaceae bacterium | reverse complement strand
GGCTGGTCCAGGACTCGTGCAGGCCGGCTACCGCGAACAAGTCTCCGTCCGTGCGGCGGACAAAATAGGGCTGTTTGCGTCCCGCTTCCCCTTTCCACTCGTAGAAACCGACCATCGGCACCAGGCAGCGGCGGCGCCGGAATGCGGCGCGGAAGGCTGGCTTCTCCGCCAGGGTGTCGCCGCGGGCATTGATCAGCCGCGCGCCGATGGCGGGATCCTTGGCCCAATGGGGAATCAGGCCCCAGCGCAGCAGGCCTAGTTCGGGGCCTCGCTCCGGCAGCCAGCGATAGACCGGCAGCCGCTGGGTCGGGGCGGCGTTGTAGTGAGGCGGGAAATCCAGCTTCAGTTGCAGGAAATCGATCTCCCGGTTGTTGCGGGACTGGGGTCCGTAGATGACGTAGCGTCCGCACATGGTCTCTGGTTCGCGTCCCCGGGTTCGCCAAGCGGATCCGGCGTTCTGCTCAACACTCTCCGCCAGACAAAGGCGACCCGGGATGGTTCCGGGTAGTTACCCCTCGGGAAAACGATCAGTGCGGGTTCATCTCCGAGACCTGTCCGGGCGGCGAAAGCATCCCCTTGTCTTCGACGAAGGCGATCACTTCGGCCAAGCCCTGGCCGGTCTTGAGGTTGGTGAACACGAACGGCCGTTCGCCGCGCATTTTCCTGGCGTCCCGCTCCATCACTTCCAGAGAGGCGCCGACCATGGGCGCGAGGTCGATCTTGTTGATGACCAGCAGGTCGGATTTGGTGATGCCTGGGCCGCCCTTGCGCGGGATCTTGTCGCCAGCGGCGACATCGATGACATAGAGCGTCAGGTCCGACAGTTCCGGGCTGAAGGTGGCGGCGAGGTTGTCGCCGCCGGATTCGATGAACACCACGTCCAGGTTGGCGAAACGTTCGCTGAGCCGGGCGACGGCTTCCAGGTTGATGGAGGCGTCTTCGCGGATGGCGGTGTGGGGGCAGCCGCCGGTCTCGACGCCGATGATGCGCTCCGGCGCCAGGGCCTGGTTGCGTACCAGGAACTGGGCGTCCTCTTCCGTATAGATGTCGTTGGTGACGACGGCGATGTCGTAGCGCTCGCGCAGGGCGAGGCACAGGGCCAGGGTGAGGGCGGTTTTGCCGGAGCCGACGGGGCCGCCGATGCCGACGCGCAGGGTGCGGGTTGTGGTCATGATGACTCGAATAGTTGGGGGAAAACGCTTCGCTCAGGACCGGAACAGCCGGCTGTACTGGGTTTCGTGCCGGCAGCAGGCGATGGCGAAGGCGGGCGAGAAGTTGCTGAATTCGCTTTCGGGCGTTTCGAGGGCGGTTCGGGCGAGGGACGGAATGCGCGCGCCCAACTGAAGCAGCAGGCGCTGGCCGGCGGTCTGGCCCAGCGGCACCAGCTTCACCGCCGCCATGACCTGGTTCTCCAGCCAGGACCACATCCAGGCGGTCACCGCGTCTTCGGCGGCCAGTTCCCAGGCCGACGCCGCGAACGACCAAACCGTCGGGAAGGCCGGCGGGGCGATCTGTTGCAGCGGGGCGAGGGCCGGGCCAGGGACTTCACCGAGATCCCGCAGCAGGCGCAGCAGGGAATAGCCCATCTGCTCGGTTTCGGCCCGCAGTTCCGAGGTTTCCCGGCTGGCCAGATAGTCGTCGTTCAGGCTTGCCACGCGGTCGAAATCCCCCGCCCGCCACGTTTCCATCAGCCGGGCCAGCAGCGGCGCTTCGAATCTGCCGACCGTGGTGTCCAGCAGATCGCCGATCCAGAGGCAGGCCGAAGCCTCGTCCCGCACGATTCCGGCGTCGGCCGCCATCTCCAATCCCTGGGAGTAGGTATAGGCGCCCACCGGCAGGGCCGGGCTGGCGAGTTGCAGCAGGCGGACGAGGGCCAACGGCATCCCTAGCGGGCCTTGTACTCGTGGATCTTGCCGCCGGCGCCCGCGGGATCGGCGGAATGGCGATGGGTATAGGCGCCGGCTTCCGGTTCGAAAGCCAACAGCACCTCCCGCACATCCGCGCCCAGCCCGAGGATCATCGCTCGCAGCACGTGGTCGGCGGGAAAACGCATCCAGCCATCGCCGATCTCCGCGACGACATGGCGATTGCCCAGGTGGTAGGCGATGCGGGCCAGTTTGCGGGGCGATCCGCTCCAGACTTCCATGAGCTGTTCCGGCGCCGCCACCACTTCGACGATGCGTCCGTCGTTGCCTTCCAGCCGGTCACCCCCGCGCAGCACGGTCCCTGGTTCCAGGAACAGACCCACTTCCTCGCCTGATTCCAGCCGGGTGCGCAGGCGGCTCTTGCAGCGGGCCTCGAAGCCGAGGACCAGCTTCTCGCTGGCGGGATCCTGCGCGGTGGAGAAACGTTCGATTACGAGCATGGGTTTTCCTTCATCTGCCGGTTGGGGTCTCCTCCCGTCTTCGCTCCGATGACGCCGGGCGCGCGGATCGCTGCCGCGCAATCTTCAAAAAAGTGCTTTCAAGCCTTCGCCAAAGGCCGGCGCATGTCGCCGCAAAAAACCTCTCTGCGCCGGAAGATTCCGTCGTTCCCGCGTAGGCGGGAACGACGTTTCTTGGATGGCATTTCCGTCAGTGCGCTATGGCCAACGGCTCGCCCAGTATTCGTGATTCAGAAATCCTGTCTAAAACAGAAAATAGCGCTGGGCCAGGGGAAGCACCGCCGCCGGCTCGCACACCAGCAACTGGCCGTCCGCCCGCACCTCGTAGGTTTCCGGATCCACGTCCACTTTGGGCCGGTAGTCGTTGTGGACCATGTCCGCCTTGGTGATCTTTCGCGTGTTGCACACCGGCTCCAACCGCTTGCGCAGGCCCAGCCCGGTTACGGCCGGATTCTCCAGCGCGGCCTGGGAGACGAAGGTCAGCGATGTGCCAAGCACGTCCCCGGCCTGGGCCAGATAGGCGCCGAACATGGGCCGGTAATGCACCGGCTGGGGCGTGGGGATGGAGGCGTTGGGGTCGCCCATGGCGGCGGCGGCGATCATGCCGCCCTTAAGAATCAGGGAAGGCTTGACGCCGAAGAAGGCCGGCCTCCACAGCACCAGATCCGCCAGTTTGCCCGTTTCCACCGAACCGACCACGTGGCCGATGCCGTGGGTGATGGCCGGGTTGAGGGTGTATTTCGCCACGTAGCGCTTGACGCGGAAGTTGTCGTGGCGGGCCGTGTCGCCGGGCAGGGCGCCGCGCTGCACTTTCATCTTGTGGGCGGTCTGCCAGCAGCGGATGATGACTTCGCCCACCCGGCCCATGGCCTGGGAATCGGAGGAGATCATCGAAAACGCGCCCAGGTCGTGGAGGATGTCCTCCGCGGCGATGGTCTCGCGCCGGATGCGGGATTCGGCGAACGCCACGTCCTCGGCGATGGCCGAATCCAGGTGGTGGCACACCATGAGCATGTCCAGGTGCTCGTCCATCGTGTTGACGGTAAAGGGCATGGTGGGATTGGTGGAGGATGGTAGGACATTGGTCTCCCCGCACACCCTGATGATGTCCGGGGCATGGCCGCCACCGGCGCCCTCGGTATGATAGG
>JBAWHH010000809.1:0-8484 GCA_049593715.1 Rhodocyclaceae bacterium | reverse complement strand
ATGCCGCACAGCGCCGCCGGCTGGCGGATCGAACCGCCTGTATCGGTGCCCGTGGCGGCGGGGGCGAGCCGGCCGGCAACCGCTGCGGCCGAGCCGCCCGACGAACCGCCGGGGCCGGTCGCGACGTTCCAGGGGTTCTTCACCGGCCCGAAGTACGAGGTTTCGTTGGACGAGCCCATGGCGAATTCGTCCATATTGGTCTTGCCCAGGGCGACGCAACCTTCGCCCTGGAACCGCTCGACGACGTGGGCATCGTAGGGGCCGACGAAATTGGCCAGCATCTTCGAGCCGCAGGTGGTACGCCAGCCGCGGGTGACGAAGATGTCTTTGTGGGCGATGGGTATGCCGGTGAGCGGGCCGATTTCCCCTGCGGCAATGCGCTCATCGGCTTGGCGCGCCTGCGCCAGGGTTTGCTCACGGTCGACCGTGATGAAGGCGTTGAGGTCCGGGTTCAGCCGCTGGATCCGGTCGAGGAACAGCGTCGTCAGTTCGACGCTGGAGATCTTCTTCTGCGCCAGGGCGGCGGCAAGTTCTTTGAGGGACGCGTTGATCATCGTGGAGGAGGCTGGAACCGGGCTGCCAAGGCGACGGGGAACTACTCGATCACCCTCGGAACGAGGTACAGGCCTGCCTCCGTTTCCGGGGCGACCTGCTGGAAAGCTTGGTGCTGGTCAATTTCCGTCACCGCATCTTCGCGTAGCCGCTGGGTGACGTCCTGCGCATGGGCCATGGGCGCCACACCGGCGGTATTCACCGCCTGCATCTGCTCGATGAGGGCGAATATGCCGTTCAGTTCGGTCAGGTTCGTCGCGGCCTCGGTGTCGGAAATGTCGATTCGGGCTAGGTGAGCGATACGCTTCACCTGCTCCAGGGTGAGGGACATGGCGTGGTTACCGCTTAAATCCGAAGGCTTGATAGGGTATCATAGCCGTTTATCTTTTCGCCCCATCCCTTCGGGGCTGCCACTGATGCTGGGTTTCCTCCGCTCCTATTTCTCCAACGATCTCGCAATCGATCTCGGCACCGCCAATACCCTCATCTATGTGCGCGGCCGCGGCATCGTGCTGGACGAGCCATCGGTGGTTGCCATTCGGACCGAAGGCGGGCCCAACGCGAAGAAGACGATCCAGGCCGTTGGCATGGCGGCAAAGCAGATGCTCGGCAAGACGCCCGGCAACATCACCGCCATCCGTCCGATGAAGGATGGGGTGATCGCGGACTTCACCGTCACCGAGCAGATGCTCAAGCAGTTCATCAAGAAGGTGCACGACTCGCGGCTGTTTTCCCCCAGCCCGCGCATCATCATCTGCGTGCCCTGCGGTTCGACCCAGGTGGAGCGGCGCGCTATCCGCGAATCCGCCCTCGGGGCGGGAGCCAGCCAGGTTTATCTGATCGAGGAGCCGATGGCGGCGGCGATCGGCGCCGGGCTGCCGGTGGCCGACGCGACCGGTTCGATGGTGGTGGATGTGGGCGGCGGCACGACTGAGGTCGGCGTGATCGCCCTGGGCGGCATGGTCTACGCTGGGTCAGTGCGGGTGGGCGGCGACAAGTTCGACGAGGCCATCATCAATTACATCCGCCGCAACTACGGCATGCTCATCGGCGAAACCACGGCCGAGAACATCAAGAAAGAGATCGGCTCGGCGTTCCCTGGCTCCGAAGTCAAGGAGATGGAAGTGAAGGGCCGCAACCTCGCGGAAGGTATCCCGCGCAGCTTCACCATCTCGTCCAACGAAATCCTGGAAGCTTTCAGCGATCCGCTTAACAGCATTGTCAGCGCTGTGAAGTCGGCCCTGGAACAGACCCCGCCTGAATTGGGCGCCGACATTGCCGAGCGTGGCATGGTCTGCACCGGCGGCGGTGCGCTGCTGCGCGATCTCGACCGGCTTCTGATGGAAGAAACCGGCTTGCCCGTCGTGGTGGCCGACGATCCTTTGACCTGTGTCGTACGCGGGTCGGGCATGGCCTTGGAAAAGATGGACAAGCTTGGCAGCATCTTTGCCAGCGAGTAGTCCGGCACGATTCCAGCGGCAGGTTCCGGCCGGCCATGTTCCTGCGGGCTGACAGGTGATGATGAGCGTCGTCAGCCAGTCGCCGCCACCGTTCTTCCGGCGCGGTCCGGCGCCGCTGGCGCGCTTCATTTTTTTTGCCACGCTGTCCCTCGCGCTGCTGGTCGTCGACCTGCGCTTCAAGTATCTCGAAGTCTTGCGGCAGGTCATTTCCGTCGTTACCTACCCCCTGCAACAGGCCGCGTTGGCGCCGGTCCACGCGGCTTCCAGCATTGGCGCCTATTTCTCCACCGTGAATGCGTTGCAGGACGAAAATGCATCGCTGCGCCGGCGCCATACGGAGCTGGCTGCCGTTCTGCTGCGCCAGGACCAACTGGAGCAGGAGAACCAGCGCATGCGCAATCTGCTGGCGATGATGGAACGTCAGTCGGCCAAAGGCGTGGTGGCGGAAATTGTTTACGGCGCCCGCGATCCTTTCTCCCACAAGGTTTTCATCGACAAGGGGTCGCAGCAAGGCCTGGTTGCCGGCGAGGTGGTGGTGGACGACCGTGGGGTGATCGGCCAGGTCACCCGGGTGCTGCCTGTGCAGAGCGAAGTGACCCTGATCAGCGACAAGGACCAGTCGGTGCCCGTCCAGGTGGTGCGCAACGGCTTGCGGGCGGTGGTTTCCGGCTCGGAGCAAGGGTTCCTGGAGCTGCGATTTCTCGCCGCGAACGCGGATGTCCAGAATGGCGACGAATTGGTAACGTCCGGACTCGATGGCGTGTTCCTGCCTGGCCTGCCGGTGGCCAAGGTGGTTCGGGTGGAGCGCGACAACATTCACACCTTTGCCCGCATCCTGTGCCAGCCGAAAGGTGCCGTGGATCAGTACGGATTGGTGCTGGTGCTCGAAAAACGCGTTCTCTCAGTGGAGCCTCCCCCTCCGGAAGCCAAGCCGGAAAAGAAGGGGAAAGGCAAGTCCAGACGCAGCAAGCGCCAGCAATAGCCCCCGCGACGCCTGCGCACGACGATTCCGGAGCCGATTTGCATGGGTGAATTGTTCATTGGATCTTCAGGGTTGGCTGGCCCCGTCCGGCCCGCGCGGGAACGCGCAGAGGCGGGTGGGAGGCTGTTGCTCGCAGCGGGTATTTTGGCCGCATCGAACCGTGCTGCCGATTTCGTACCGTCCTGTCTGGCCTAGGGCCTTCACCCAATGCAACCCACCCACAGTTCGCGGCGCATCCTGCTGCCGGTCAAAAGCTGGTTCATCATTGCCAGTATCGTCCTCGCCCTGATCCTCAACCTGATCCCCACGGGCTCCGTGCCGGCCATCCCGGACTGGGTCGCCCTGGTGCTCGCGTTCTGGTCGGTACGCGAGCCGTTGAAGATTGGCATGGTCAACGGTTTCCTGCTTGGTCTGGTGATGGATGTCGCCTATGGAACGGTGCTTGGCCAGCATTCCCTGGGCTACGTCCTGGTCATCTATATTGCGGCGGGCTTTTCGCGCCGCATCCTCTGGTTTCCGCTGTTCAAGCAGGCGCTGCAGGTGCTGCCGATGTTGCTGGCAATGCAGGCCGTCATGGTGGGCGCGCGATTGCTGGCCGGAGGCGCCTTTCCCGGCTGGTCCTATTTCCTGTCCAGTTTCACCGCCGCCCTGCTGTGGGTGCCGCTCAACTACCTTTTGCTGCTGCCCCAATTCCGTCCCGAGGATAAGGATGAAACCCGTCCAATCTAGCCGGGGCGGGGCTTGGGGAGCCGCTCCCTCGCGGCGCGACCGATAGGATTACGATGCGTCCCACGGAATTCCGGAATCCGAAAAAGGAGGTTAAAGGCTTCCGCATCCGGCTCGGCGTCGCCGCCGTGGTGGTGGTGATTGCCATGGGGGTGCTGCTCGCGCGCTTCTTTTATCTGCAGATCCTGCGCCACGACTACTATCAGACCCGGGCCGAGGAAAACCGCATTTCCCTGGTGCCGATCGTGCCCAGCCGGGGCGTGATCAAGGATCGCCATGGCGAGGTCCTGGCCAGCAATTACTCCGCCTATACCCTGGAAATCGCGCCAGGCAAAGTCGACAACCTGGACGCCACCATCGCCGCCCTGGGTGAATTGGTCGAAATCCAGCCTAAGGACATCAAGCGTTTCCGCCGGCTGGCGGACGAGGCGTCGAGCCTCGAAAGTGTCCCGATCCGCACCCGGCTTACCGATGAGGAGGTGGCGCGATTTACCGCCAACCGCTATCGGTTTCCCGGCGTCGATGTGAACGGCCGCCTGTTCCGCCAGTATCCGCTCGGCGAAGTCGCCTCGCATGTCGTGGGTTACATTGGCCGCATCAATCAGAAGGAAAAGGAAGCGCTCGAAGACTCCGACGACGGACCCAACTACCGCGGCACCGACCATATCGGCAAGACCGGCCTGGAGAAGCGCTATGAAGCCGAACTGCACGGTATTTCGGGCTACGAGCAGGTGGAGGTGGATGCGGGTGGCCACGCCGTGCGCACCCTTTCCCGTACGCCACCGGTGGCCGGCAACGATCTGCTCCTGAGCCTCGATCTCAAACTCCAGCGCATCGCTGAAAAGGCGTTCGGTAGTCGACGCGGCGCTTTGGTGGCCATCGAGCCCGGCAGCGGCGACGTGCTGGCTTATGTCAGCAGTCCCAGTTTCGACCCCAACCTGTTCATCGACGGCATCGACCCCCAGAGCTGGGATGGGCTGAACAATTCGCCCGACCATCCCATGATCAACCGCCCCATCAACGGCACCTACCCGCCTGGCTCGACGTTTAAACCCTTCATGGCGCTGGCGGGCTTGACGCTGGGCAAGCGCACGCCGCATCAGGTAATCCATGACCCGGGTTTTTTCAACTTCGGCGGTCACACGTTCCGCGACGATAAGAAGGGCGGCCACGGCTCGGTGGATGCTTACAAGTCCATCGTTGTTTCCTGCGACACCTATTACTACATGCTGGCCAACGACCTGGGCATCGACAACATCAGCCGTTTCATGGGCGAGTTCGGGTTCGGGCAGAAAACGGGGATCGACCTCCCCGGTGAATCCGAAGGCGTTCTGCCGTCGCAGGAATGGAAGCGCAAGCGGTTCAAGAAGCCGGAGCAGCAGAAATGGTATGCCGGGGAAACCATCAGCATCGGCATCGGCCAGGGCTACAACTCGTACACGCCGCTCCAGCTTGCCCACGCAATGGCCACATTGGCCAACAACGGGGTCGCGTACAAGCCGCACATGGTGAAGTACATCGAGAATATGAAGACGGGGGAGAAGGTGAGCATTGCCCCCCACCCGCTGAAGACCCTCCCGCTGAAAAAAGACCACATGGATCTGGTCAAGCGCGCCATGGTCGGCGTGAACCGGGACGGCACCGGTGCGCGGGCGTTCGCTGGCGCAAGTTACGTGAGTGGTGGCAAAACCGGCACGGCACAGGTATTCAGCCTGCGCGGTGGTACCTACGTTGCCGGACGGGTGAAGGAGCGGCTGCGCGACCACGCGCTGTTCATTGCGTTCGCGCCCGCGGACGCGCCGAAGATAGCGCTGGCGGTGCTGGTGGAGAACGGAGGTTTCGGCGCCCAGTCCGCCGCCCCGATTGCGCGGCAGGTGCTCGACTATTACATCGCCGGGAAGGTGCCTCAGGGCGAAGCTGGAGAGGACGACAGTGGAAGCGACGTCAGCAATTAGAAACCTGCTGCGGCGTCTCGTAGCTCCCATTGATGTCCCCTTGATGGTTATCCTCGCGCTGCTCGTCGCCCTTGGCCTTGTCGTCCTGGCCAGCGCCAGCATAGACAGTCCGGATCGTCTGACCGGGCAGGCGACGAACCTCGCCATCGCCTTGGTCGCGATGTGCGTGGTGGCCCAGATTCCGCCACAGACCCTGATGCGCTTGGCGGTGCCCGGCTACATCGTGGGGCTGCTACTTCTGGTGGGGGTAGCGCTATTTGGCGACGTGTCCAAAGGCGCACGCCGCTGGCTCGATCTCGGCGTAACGCGCATCCAGCCATCGGAGGCCATGAAGATTGCCATGCCACTCATGCTGGCCTGGTACTTTCATCAGCGCGAGGCCGCTCTGAAGCTGCGCGACTTCGTGGTGGCGGCGGCCATCCTTGCGGTGCCCGTGGGGCTCATCGCCAAGCAGCCGGATCTGGGTACGGCGATGCTGGTGCTTGCCGCGGGTTTCTACGTGATCTTCCTCGCCGGCCTGAGTTGGAAATTGATAGCCGGCCTTGGCATCGCTGGACTGGCCAGCATGCCTCTGGTCTGGTCGATGCTGCACGACTACCAGCGCAACCGGGTGCTGACCTTGCTCGATCCCGAGCAGGATCCCCTGGGCAAGGGATTCCACATCATTCAGTCCACCATCGCCGTGGGATCGGGGGGGATGTTTGGCAAGGGGTGGATGCACGGCACCCAGACTCACCTGGAGTTCTTGCCGGAACGTCACACCGATTTCATCTTTGCCGTCCTCTCCGAGGAGTTCGGACTGCTTGGCAACGGCGTGATCGTCTTGCTCTATGGCCTTTTGATCGGGCGCGGGCTGGTGATCGCCGCCAATGCGCCAACCTTTTTTTCGCGTCTGGTGGCGGGAAGCGTCGCCTTGAGCTTTTTTACTTACGCGTTCGTGAACATGGGCATGGTGAGCGGCATCCTGCCGGTGGTGGGCGTGCCTCTGCCTTTCGTCAGCTACGGGGGCACGGCCCTGGTTACGTTGTTTCTCGGTGTGGGCATGCTCATGAGCATCAGCCGCAACCGCCGCTTGTCCGCGTAGCGAGCGCTCAACCCAGAAACCTCTTCTTTGGCCGCCCCGTTTGGTCAAGGACTCAATCGATGATGGTCAGAAGGAAGAGGTTGCAGCCATATATGGGTTTCTAGGTTCAACCACCGAGGTCTCGGGCGGCGTCGGCGCGTGCGATCCGGACCGGGTCCCGGTCAGACCGTAGCCAGTAGTTGAAGGACCGGCATGTTGCAGCGACAGCGGTCGTTGTGCAGCATCTCGATGACGCCTTCGCGGCGGAATTCCGCGATGACGCGGCTGGCGGTTTCCGTTGTGGTACCGAGCAGTGCCCCCATTTCTTCCCGGCTGGGCAAAGGAGCCTCGTTGTGGTCGTGTTTCTCGGTGAGAAAAAGCAGCAGGCGCGCCATCCGCACCTGGGCGGAGCCGGTGGACAGTTCGGTGAGAAAGGTGTCCGCGGCGTCTGCGCTGGCCTGGAGCTGAGTCAGTAGGGCTTGCAGCAGGTCGGGATTCGTCTGGCAACCTTCCCGGGCGAGTTCGCCCGGAATGCGGCAAACCTCGCTCTGAGTCATGGCCACCGCGGTTCGGCGGTGACGGTTGTTGCTGATCGCTGCGGTGCCGATTGTGTCACCCGTGCGTGCGAGCTGGACGATGCGTTCGGTACCGCTGGCGGAATAGCGGATCAGCTTGACCAGGCCAAAGCGCAGCAGGTAAAACCATTCGCCCGCGTCTCCCATACGATAGACGGTTTCCTTCGGAGCAAACGTCGCGATCTCGAAATGCTGGAGCAGCGCCGAGCGACCCGAGGCGCCCGTATAGGCCAAGAGATCGATATGGCGCGCGGGGCACGCCAGACAGTCCTCCGGCGTTGTCGGCCTGCACGCCTTAGCCGTATCCTTCATGGGACCCTCCTCCGCGGCACGAAAAAGCAACCTGTCTTGCGCTGGATGGCCCCGGTTGGCCTTCTTGGGCCGGTTGGATCGCTCTGATCACGTCCCGCGCCCGCGGACGGTGCGCTGGGATGACCCAACGGACCCTGGCAGCGCACTTAGCCAGGGTCCGCATGCCCCGGAGTGAAACAACCGGAAAACCTCCGGAGTGCAGAGCGCGGGCGGTCAGCCCTTAAGGCACTCGCTCATGAACTTCTTACGTTCGTCCCCCTTGAGCTTCTTGTCGCCGGCATCCTTGTTGCAGGCTTTCATCTTCTCCTGCTGCACCTTCTTCGCATCACCGCTCGGGGCCGCCGCGGTTTCAGGAGCGGCCGGCACCGGTTTCTCCGCCGTCGCTTTGGCGGAGGAAAGGCACTCTTTCATGAACTTCTTGCGTTCGTCGCCCTTGAGCTGTTTTTCGCCGGCCTCTTTGTTGCAAGCCTTCATCTTCTCCTGTTGCGCGCCGGCGAAAGCGGGGGTTGCAGCCAGGTTGGCGGCGAATAGTGCCGCGACGGCGCAGATCATCATCCTTTTCACGCGAGACCCTCCTCTGATTGACGGGCGGCACGACAATGCCGCCGTAATCATAAACGAACAGGGGACGTTATGCGTTGACGCTCAATCGCCGTCGAGGGCCAGCTTCTGGCGTTCCACGAACTCCATGGTGGAGTCAATGCCCCGGAGCAGAAGGATGGAGGAGCGCACCGCGGCTTCGAGCAGGACGGCCAGGTTGCGCCCCGCTGCGACCGGGATGCTCACACGGCGCAATCGCACGCCGAGAATCTCCTGCGTTTCCGCATCGAGGGGCAGGCGTGCGGCCTCCTGCTCGCCC
>JBAWHH010000808.1:0-1611 GCA_049593715.1 Rhodocyclaceae bacterium | reverse complement strand
TTGGCTTCGGCATAGGCGTTGTTCTTGCCGAGGATATCCTGCTCCACCTGGACCATGCGGGCCTGGGACATTCCCGGTACCGATGCGCCCGCCGCGCCGGCGCCGAAGTCGAAGCTCCCCTCGTCGTGAGCGTGGCTGTGGTCGCCTTCATGGACGTGGGGGTGGTCGTGCCAGGTGCCGTCCGCGTGGCGATGGCCGTGGTGATGCGCCGGCCCAACCTGGGCATGGTCGTGGGCCGATTCGGTTTCGTGGGGACCGTCGTGGTGGTGAGGATGGCTGTGCACCGTGCCGTCGGCGTGGCGATGCTCGTGCCCGTGTTCCCCATGGGCGTGCTCGTGGCCTTCGATGCTCGTTTCGCCCTGGCCGCAGCCGCAAACCGTACACATTCCGCTATCTCCTGCAAATGACGCCGGCACACTCCGCGCTGGCGATTTTTCACACCACCACCAGTTCCTTGACCCGCATTTCCGTGCCCCCGCACGGTTGCACCTGGAAACCGCCGCAGCGCGGGCACGCATCGTACAACTCGCCGATAGGCACCGTCTCGCTGCAGGCCATGCACCAGCCCTGTCCGGGCAAGGACACGATGCGCAGTTCCGCGCCCTGGGCCACGGTATCCCGCGTCACCGCCTCGAAACAGAAACGCAGCGCCTCGGCCTCCACCCCGGCAAGTTGGCCGATCTCCAGGATGACGGCGGTCACCCGCTGGCACTGTTCCGCCCGGGCGTAATCCTCGACGATCTGCATCACCCCCTGGGCCAGGGACATCTCATGCATGCTTCACCTGCACACCATAGCCGACGCAGGGGTCGAGAGAGTGGATGAGCAATCGCGCCGCGGCAAGAGCATCCGCCTCGGAAGCCGCCGGCCGCCCTTCCAGACACTGGACCAACGCGCCCCGCGGATGAAAATTCCATTCCGTCGGCGCCAGGATGCGATAGCGCACCACCTTGTTCCCCTCCAGTTCCACCCGATGCAGCAACATGCCCCGCGCCGTCTCGGTCACGCTGAAACCGCTCCCGGCCGCCAGCGGGGCGTTGCGATGCCAGGGTTCATCAACGACGCCCGCCGCCAGTTGAGCCAATCTCGCCGCGAGCCGGGCCGTTTCCACCAGCCGAGCCAGCAAACGGACGGCGGGCGTACGGCCGCGAATGCTCACGGCCTCCGCCAGCGCGGGGTGTTGCGCCCACCGGCCCAGGGCGCCGGTTTCGGCGGGCATGCCGCCCCACTCCGGCGCCCGGATGAAATCGTCGTCGAGCATTCGCGCCGCAAAAACGGCGGCCGCCTCGTCGGCGGAAAACCACGGCAAACTCGCCCCGCCGCTGCCCAAAGGATCCGACTGCCAGACGGACCAAAGGTGCCGGGCCGGCAGTGTTTCGCCGGCTTTCATCCACTGCTCCAGCCCCTTCAGCGAGTCCAGAGAAAGCCAATCCGCGGGGGGAACACCGAACACGGCCTCGGCCAACAAGCCGGATACCCGCTCGGCAGCGGCTTTCCAGCCCGAACGTTGGGCATCGCCCGCGGGGTCATGCCACCACGGGTGGGGCCCACTCGGCAACGGGGCCGGGTGGAGTTCCCGGCGCAATGCCGCCACCCGGTCTTGCTGGGACG
>JBAWHH010000807.1:0-6556 GCA_049593715.1 Rhodocyclaceae bacterium | reverse complement strand
CATCCCGGCCCCATTGCTGTCGGACACGCGGAACGGCTGGGTGACCGGTAAGGCCGAGAATTTGCCACTAAACGAGCCGGCGCGAGCGATGGCTCCGCTTTTCTTCACGCCATCGAAAACCTGATCCAGCTTACGACGCCGCAGGTGTCAGCCTACGGCTTCCGGACTTTTTGAACCGGCGGAGTTCTGCGATTTCAGGGCATTCAATTGTGCTCTTCGTCGCCATGACTACATGACTCCGCGAGCGGAGTTTCCCCAGATTCTTGATCGCACATCGGCGCAGATTTCCCCTCGGGTAACTGGCACAATCTCGCTTGCAGCCTGAATAAATCCGCGCCTCTGTCGCGGACGGGTGGCGGGCGCTGCGAACCGGTTTCTTCTGAAGGGGGGGCAGTTGAAGCTTATCGCTGATGAAAGGACCGTCCCGCAAATTCACCTGATCGGTACGGTTGCGATCGTGCTTTGCATCACGATCGCTTTGGGCGCCTATTTCTCCTGGTTGAGCTTGTCGGACAAGCGGGCGACGCTGGATCGCATCAAACAGGCGGCAACCGCCCATGGGGAGTCGCAACTCACTGCGGCAATGAAAGGCGCCGTCGATTTCATCGCCTTTACCCGCTCCCGCGCCGAGTCCAGCCTGCGCCGCAGCCTGGTCGAGCAGGTGGACAGCGTCCACCAGATCGTTGAAACGATTTACGCCCGGGAATCGCCGCGGCGGCCCGCGGCGGAGGTAAAGCGCCTGATCGTGGAGACGCTGCGCCCGATCCGCTTCTACGAGGGCCGCGGCTACTTTTTTGTCGACGACATGCAGGGCAAATTCATTCTTTTGCCCATCGCGCCGCAGTTCGAGGGCAAGACCATTCTCGACAATCGGGACGACACCGGCCATTTCATCATGCGCGGCCTGATCGAGGCGGCCAGGCAACCGCGCGGGGAGGGGTTTTCCCGCTATCGGTGGTATTCGCCGGACCATCCCAAAGAGATGTCTGAGAAGCTGGCCTACGTCCGCCACTTTGCCCCGTACGGCTGGCTCATTGGTACCGGGGACTACCTATACAAGTGGGAGCAGATTCAGCAGCAGGAAGCGCTGAACCACCTGCGTTCGATTCGCTTCGGGAAAAACGGGCGGATTTCGGTATTCACGAATGAGGGCCGCAGCCTGCTTTCCCATACCGATGCCGCGATGGAAGGCAAACACTACAGCGATTTGGCGCCTTTGCGGCAAGAGGCCATTTCCCGGATGTTTGCAAAAGGGGAGGAGGGAGGGGGGCTGGTCAGGTACGACTGGCCTGATGCTGCCGACAACGCTGTCGTCCGCCCGAAAACGGCATTGGTCGCGGTATTCCAGCCCTGGGGCTGGGTGCTGATTGCGAACATCTTCGACGACGAATTGCAGGAGGCCGTCGACAATGAGGTCAGCGGTTACTGGCAGGTCGCTTCTTCCCAGCCCGGCAATCTCGTCATTGCCCTTGCGGTTGCCGTGGCCCTGGGCCTGTCCGCATCGATGGTTTTTTCGCGCTGGTCGGGGCGCTTGTTCAGGCGGTATCACGAGGAAAACCGGGCCCATGCCGAGGCGCTGCGTGCCAGCGAAGCCAAGCTGGCGACGATCCTCGACAGCGTAGAGGGCTACATCTACATCAAGAGCCGGGATTTCACCTATCAATACGCAAACCGGCGCGTATGCGAGCTTTTCGGCCTGGGCCCGAATGAAATCGTCGGGCGCGAAGACCACCGGTTCTTCACTGCCGAAACGGCGGCTGTCCTGCGGGAAAACGACCGCCGCGTCATCGAGAATGGCGAGCGCGTTTGCGAAGAAGAGACCAACACCACGGCGAACGGAAAAGCGACCCGGGTGTTCTTGTCGACCAAGCTCCCCCTCGTCGATGCCACGGGCCACATCTACGCCCTATGCGGAATCTCGACTGACATTACAGCCCGGAAAGAGGCGGAAAGAGAGCTGGAGGACTACCGCCGCCATCTCGAACAACTGGTCGAAGCCCGTTCGGCGGAACTGGAAGCGACCAATCGCGATTTACGGGAGACGTTCTTCGCGCTGGACAACGCCAACATCGCCGTGCATTGGATCGATCCCGAGTCGGGCCGTCTGCTCTATGTGAATGACCACGCCTGCAAGTCCCTCGGCTATTGCCGCGAAGAAATGCTGGCCTTGACCATTCCCGACATCGACCCGACCTATTTCCTGGCAACGTTCCCTGCCCGAATGAAGGGGTCAGCCCAGAGCGCCTCCAGGCGCTTCGAGACGCTTAACAAACGGCGCGACGGCAGTGTGTTCCCGGTCGAGGTGTTCTGTTTGTTCAAGCCGAACGAAAACCAGCGCGGCGGAAAATTCATCGCTTTCGTCACCGATATTGCGGAACGCAAAGCGAACGAAACGGCCATGGAGCGCGCCAAGGAAGCGGCTGAAGCCGCCAACCGGGCGAAGAGCGCGTTTCTCGCCAACATGAGCCACGAAATACGCACGCCGCTCAATGCCATCACCGGCATGGCCCATCTGATCCGGTCCTCGGGCATCACGGCGCAGCAGGCCGACCGGCTGGACAAGATTGATGCAGCAGGGCGACACCTGCTGGAAATCATCAATGCCATTCTCGACCTGTCCAAGATCGATGCAGGGAAACTGCAGTTGGAATCGGTGGAATTCAGCGTCGAGGACGTGGTGGGCGACGTCGTGGCCATGATCGCCGAATCCGCCCGCGCCAAAGGCGTCGGGGTGAGCGCCGACGTGGGTGAGCTGCCGCGCAACGTGATGGGAGACCGTACCCGCTTGCAGCAGGCGCTGCTCAACTACGCGACCAATGCGGTCAAGTTCACCTCTGCGGGTTCCATCACCGTGCGCGTCCGGGCCATGGAAAGGCGCCCTGAATCCATGCTGATCCGCTTCGAGGTCGAGGATACGGGCATTGGCATTCCCCCGGACGCGGTGGAAAGGCTATTTGCCGATTTCGAGCAGGCGGACAATTCCATCACGCGGCAGTTCGGCGGGACGGGACTCGGCCTGTCGATCACCCGCAAACTCGCGCGCCTGATGGGCGGCGAAGCGGGCGTGTCCAGCACCCCAGGAGAGGGCAGCATTTTCTGGTTCACGGCCCACCTTTCGGTCGTCCACGCGAGCGCTCGGCCGGATCGGGACGAACCGCCCCAGGGCGATGCGCTGGCCGAACTGGTGCGGGATTTCCCGGATTGTTCGGTACTGCTGGTGGAAGACGACGCCATCAACCAGGAAGTCGCCAAGTTCCTGCTGGAGCAGGCGGGCCAGCGGGTCGACGTCGCGAGCAACGGTCTTGAAGCCGTGGATCTGGCGGCGCGCAACCGTTACGGCGTAATCCTCATGGACGTGCAAATGCCGCAGATGGATGGCCTGGAGGCTACCCGGCAGATCCGCCGCCTGCCCAACCATGGGCAAACCCCCATCGTGGCCATGACCGCCAATGCGTTTGCCGAGGACAGGGCCAACTGCTTGCAGGCAGGAATGAACGAGTTCATCGCCAAGCCGGTCGATTCGACGGCCCTGTACGCCTGCCTGTTGGCATGCCTCAGCAAAGCGGCTTCCTGATCGCCACAGACCTTTCGCCCCCGTCCCCGCCGGGCTCGCCGGCCGATCCATTCCAAGGTATCGGTGTGATGGGGAAACAGGGAGATTGCCTCGGGCCGGCGAGCTGTCGCCGGCCCGATTCGCGGTTTTGGCGTCTCGGAACGGTATTTCGCTGACCAGAAGGCTGGAGAGAGCGGCCTTACTCCGCCAAAGCGCCGGGATGGTGTCGGTTCAAGTACTCAACGACCGCCCGCTTGCTCTTTTCCGACAACGCTGGGGACACGCTGGCCCGAATCAGGGTCGGCACGTCGAGGATCGCCAGATACGCGGCGTAGATCTCTTCGCGTTTCAGGCGCACTTCCCGGGCACGGGCGGCGGCTCCCAAAGAGAAACCAAACGACAAGACAATGCCCAACAACAGGAGCCATGGCGGGGAGTCAGCGCGATACTGACTGGCGACCCAAACGGTCCCCGACGCCACCGCGAATGTGGCCAGCAGGAATGCCCAGAACGACCAGTGCTTTGGTTCCAATGGGATGGCAGTAATTTCTTTCAACACGGTACGTCTCCGCACTATGGCAAGAAAACTCACGACAAGACGAAGGCATCACTGTGGCCAGGATCCATACATCGGCGTCTAGCCGGCCTGCGCGATTTTAACGTCGCCGCGCTTCCCAACACCGCGCCGACGGTCCATCGCTTCGCTTTCCCCGCTGTGCAGGCGGTTCGCCCAAGCCAGCGCCGCACTCCAGTCGATCCAGGCCATGCTCGCCAACAGCAAGGCGGAACTCTGCGCCACGCTCTATCGCGTCCCCGTCGCCGTATGGATTCGAGCCTGTCCGCCGGAAGGCATCTTACTGCCGGCCTGGACGAGTGCTTCTTCCGCGGCGATGTGCTTGTCCAACAGGGCTTGGGCAGCGGTAATCTCGGCCGCTTCTGCCGCCCTCTCGGCGTCGGCGCGCTGCTGCTCGGCTTCAGCGAGTTTGCGTTTCGTGTCGTCGGCAGCGGCTCTGAGCGCCTGGTCGTCCGCGGCCAGCTTTCGCGCCACTTCGTCGCCAGCCACCTTGTTGGTCCAGCCCCAATAGCCCGTGCCGCCGACGAGTCCCAGAACCAGCACAGCCGCCCCCGCCCAGAGGGCCGTTTTGCCGCTTTTGCCGGCGCCCGCGCCGGGGGCGGATATCGCCGTCACCGGCGGCATCGCCTGTGCGGCGATGCCGTACTGGGGCCCGGCAGGCGCTTTCGCGCGCTGCGGGGTGCCACACTTGGGACAGAATCTGGTTTCCTGCTCCAGGGAGTTGCCGCAATTGGTGCAAAACATGGTGATATTCCCAATACGCGAGTTGCCAGGTCGTTCCGTCGTGTTGTCAGCAGCGGCCGGAGGCCGCGCAGGCGCTGACCCGCTTCATGTTGTCTTCCACCCGTTCGCTGAAGCCATTGAGCATCTCCTGCAGGTCGGTCAGGGGCACCCGGACCACCTCGCCGGGCTGGCAACTGTTGGCTCCGCTGGCCACGACCTTCACCGGGGTGTCGGTGCTTTCCGCGGCGGGCAGCGCGTCCAGGCGAATCAGATCCCCAGTATTGAGAAAACAGCCGCCTTCGCCGGATGCGAAAGCTACGTCGAGGGGCTGCGCGGTCTGGAACAGATAGATCTTGGCGTAGCCCGAGGCGAGCACGTCGCCGAGCACCAGGGGATGGCCGTTCTGATGCATGGCGACGCTGAGGCGGACCTGTTTGCGAACCTGGGCGCGGACGTCGTCGGGGATCTGCACCGGTACGGCGCTTCCCACCGACTGCTGGACCCGCAGCGACGCTTCCTCGGGGTCGATAGCTGCGGATGGCGACTGTCCCGATCCGCTCTCCCCAGTCTTCGTCCGCGGCCGGGCGGTGGCGACCCGCCTGCCCTCGGCCGGTCCATCCGGAGAGTCGTACCAGTCCATTCGGTCCGAGGGATATGAGTAGGCGTAACCGTCTTCGAAGCCCGAAGAGATCTGCATGTCCGCCATCAGATCCACCGGATCTTCGTAACGATCCCGCTGGGAGGCGAAAGCGACCGCCGCCGCGGTGCCCAGAATCACCGGGACCGCGAAACGGGACCGAAAACCGCGATACTCGTCATCGGCGAAACGGGACGGACGGTATTGGGCCACGGGGGCGCCGTGGATATGGACCACGTCGTAGCGGCGCACGATCGGCCGCTCCTCATATTCGGCGCGGCCACGGGACCAGCGGGCATATCGTGTGCGCTCGATGACCGGCCGCGTCCTGCCGTCACGATCGCGGAAAGACGTCATGCGATCCCGAAACGCCGGCTTGCCGTCGGGCAGCACACCTTCCCGAAGGCCATTCTGGTTGGTGACGAAAGTCATCCCGCTGGCGACGGAGCGCCGTTCGAAATCCCGCCCAGTGGTGACACGGCTGCCATCGGCGTAAACGCGGGTGGTCGTCCCGGTGCGCGGATCCTGGGTCTGTTTGAAGGCGATGCCCTTTCGGCCGCTTTCCGGCGGCGCACTTTGGGATGTCGCCATTTGGGGACCGCGGGCCGGTCTTGCGCCAGCGTCCGCACCCCTGCCGTCTGCGCGCGATCCGGTGCTCGCGACACCTTCCGCCGCGATTGGCTGCCCCTGGGGCCCGCGCTGGCCGTCCCTGCCCGCCCGACGCCCGTCGTTACCCTCGGGCTGAGTCTGGGCGGTTGCCGAAGCCGGACCAGCCTGAGGCGGATTGCCGCCCTCGCCTGCTCGCTGGGGCCCACCGGACACAGCCCCCGGCACCCGCCCTGATGGCGACTGGCTCTCGCGTCGACGGCCGTCTCGGCTCTCGGGCTGCGGGGTGGCCACCGCAGCGGCTTGGCCACGCGGACCGGGTTGACGGCCCTCGCGGGGATCTGGCCCCTGGCTGGGCAAAGCCGCACCTGGCTGCCCCGCTTGCGTCTGGCCGCCGGACCGGCGTCCGTCATGGACTGGCTGGCCTTGGGCTGTTGCGGAAGCGGGGCCGCGTTGCGCCGGA
>JBAWHH010000806.1:0-6430 GCA_049593715.1 Rhodocyclaceae bacterium | reverse complement strand
AAGCGGTGCTGGCGGTAACGATTCCCGAGCGGCCGGGCAGCTTCAGGAAATTCTGCGCCCTGCTGGGGGCGCGCAACGTCACGGAATTCAACTACCGCTTCGACGATCCTAAGGTGGCCCACGTGTTCGTCGGCATCCAGGTGCGCGACCGCCAGGAATCCCTCAAGCTGGTGGAATCGCTGCGCCGCCACGAACTGCCGACGCTGGATCTGACCGACGACGAAATGGCCAAGGCCCACATCCGCTACATGGTGGGCGGCCATGCCCCGCAGGCGGACAACGAGGTGGTGTATCGCTTTGAGTTTCCGGAGCGTCCTGGTGCGTTGATGAAGTTCTTGGAAAGCATGCGCCAGGAGTGGAACATCAGCCTGTTCCACTACCGCAACCATGGCGCCGACACCGGGCGGGTGCTGGTGGGCATGCAGGTGCCGCAGCAAGAGATGACCGCGTTCCGTGCGTTCCTGCAGCGCCTGGGTTACGACTACGTGGACGAGACTGGCAACCCCGGCTACGAACTGTTCCTGGGGTGATCGAACGGCACGAGGCCGGTTCCTTTCCGCACGAAAGCATTGTCCTCGGTCACGATGTAGTCCATGGGCAGGTCGAACGGCCCTGGGTCGATGGAATCCACCCGCGCCAGTTCGAAACCCACGCCCACAGCGGTGGGGCGGGGCTGCAGCGCTGCCAGGGTGCGGTCGAAAAAGCCGCCGCCGTAGCCGAGGCGATAGCCGAGCCGGTCGAACGCGTTGAGCGGCATGAGGATCAGATCCGGGACAATGGTGGCGCCCTGGACTGGAACCGGAATGCCGTAATGGCCCTCTATCATCGCGCTGGAGGGCGACCAGGCGCGAAAGAACATCGGTGCGTCAATGGCGGCGATGACGGGCAGGGCGGCGCGGGCGCCTTCGGCCACCAGGCCGGCCACCAGCGGGCGGCAGTCGAACTCGCCGCGGTAAGCCCAGCAAAACCCGATCATGCTTGGCGCGAGGTGGCGCAGTAGGGGTTGCAGATTCGCCTGCAGACGGGCGCTCTTCTCGGCGTGTTCGGCTGCCGGCAGGTCGGCCCGCGCCGCGATCAGCCGGCGGCGCAGGGATGAGCGCGTTTCAGGCCCTTTTTCCATGGCTTTCCGGCTGCCCGGTTATGTACCATTGCTTGATCGACAATCCACTAAGAATGTATAGCATGATGTCCCCCGACCGATTCCCGATTTGGCGTAGCGCGCGCGCGATTGCCATTGCGCTGGTCGCCGCCGTCGTATGCCCATCCGTTCCGGCCGCCGACGACGTCATCGTTTCGGCGCGCGAGGCGTTTCGTGCCCGCGACAAATCCAGGCTGGCGGTCCTCACAGATCGTGCCCAGGGGCACGATCTTGCACCCTACGTCGAATACTGGAACCTGGCACTGCGCTTAGAAGACCTGCCGACGGCCGAAGTGGGCGCGTTCCTGGAGCGCCAGCACGGCTCCGTGCTGGCGGAGCGCATGCGTGGCGAATGGCTCAAGGCCCTCGGCAAAGCCCGCCAATGGCCGGAGTTCGATCGCGAGTTCGCCAAATTCGTGTCCACGGACCAGGAGATTACCTGCTACGGCTGGCAGAGTCGCATGCTCCGCCGCGATGCCACCGCTTACGACGAGGCGAAGAGCCTGTGGCTGGATGCCGGTCTGCCGCAAGCCTGCAACGCGGCGTTGGAATTGCTCGCGGCGGAAGGAAAGATGAGCAACGAGCAGTTGTGGCAACGCCTGCGCCGCCTGCTGGAGGGCAAATCCGTTGCACCGGGGCGCTCTTTTGCGGCCTATCTGCCTGCTGGCGAAGCGCCGGATGGCCGTACCCTGGACAGCGTGGTGTCGTCACCGGCGCCGTTCATCTACAAGCTGCGCCCCGACTTTTCGTCTTCGCACACCACGCGGGAAATGGCCATGGTGGCGGTGGCGCGCATGGCCCGCAGCGACCCGCAAGGCGCGGCGCGTGCTTTCGAGCCCCTGGCCGCCCGGTTCACGGCGAACGAGCGGGGCTACGTTTATGGCCAGTTGGGCTGGCAGGGCGCGATGCAGCACTCGCCCCAGGCCGTCGCCTGGTACAAGGCGGCCGGCGATACCCCGATGACCGACGAACAATTGGCGTGGAAAGCCCGCTCGGCCCTGCGCGCAGGCGACTGGCGCCAAGTGAAGGAGGCGGTGGAAGCGATGCCGTCGCGGCTGGCGACGCTGCCGGACTGGGTCTATTGGCGTGCCCGCGCCTTGGCCACGCTGGGCAAGAAGGACGAAGCGCAGACGCTCTACCGTTCCATTTCCGGCCAGCCGAATTTCTACAGCAACCTGGCCGAGGAGGAACTCGGCCGGACCATCGCAGTCCCCGCCCGGGCCAGCAAACCGACGAACGCGGAAGTGGACGCCGTCGCTGCCTTGCCCGGCGTACGGCGCGCGTTGCAACTTTTTAATCTCAATCTGCGCTGGGAAGCGGTGCGGGAATGGAACTGGAACATGCGCGAGCGCGACGACCGTTTCCTGCTCGCTGCCGCCGAGTATGCCCGGCGCAACCAGATTTTCGATCGCGCCATCAACACCGCCGACCGCACCCAGGCCGAGCACGATTTCGATCTGCGGTATCTCTCGCCGTTCCGCGAGCGGGTGGAGCCGAAGGCCAAGCAGGTGGGGCTGGATGAAGCCTGGGTCTATGGCCTGATGCGCCAGGAGTCCCGCTTCGTGATGAACGCCAAATCCTCCGTCGGCGCCAGCGGACTGATGCAGGTCATGCCCGCCACGGCGCGCTGGGTGGCGCGCAAGATCGGATTGAAGGATTACAGCCATTCAGACATCCACGACATGGACACCAACGTCGTGCTGGGTACCAACTACCTGAGAATGGTCCTGGATGGCCTGGGCAATCAGCCAGTCCTTGCCGCAGCCGCCTACAACGCGGGGCCCGGCCGCGCCAAACGCTGGCGCGACAGCCGCCCGATGGAAGGCGCGATCTACATCGAGAGCATTCCGTTCAACGAGACGCGGGATTACGTCAAGCAGGTGATGAGCAACACCGTCTATTACGCCGCCCTTTTCGGCGCACCTGCGGTGCCGCTCAAGACGCGGATCGGCATGGTGACCCCGGGCGACACGAACAACGGAGTGGCTGCGCCGCCGGCCGGGGAAGACGAGCTGCCCTGAGGCGCGTCGTGGGTCCGGCCGCGGCCGCAATGCCGCGGGAATCGCGCTAGAATCAGCCCATGCGGTGGAGCAATGCCGCAACCTGCTAATTCTCGCGAACGGGTCTCCATGGAAATTCGCAACGTCCTGTTGATCGGCGGTACCGGTTTTCTTGGTGGCCATGTGGCGCACCGGCTCTCTGCCGATGGTTACAACATCGTGGTGCCGACGCGCCATGCGCACCGCGCCCGCAACTTGTTGCTCCTGCCCACCACCAGCGTCGTCGAGGCGGACGTGCACGATCCCGCCGCTTTGGCGGGCCTGATGGCGGGCCAGGATGCCGTGATCAACCTCGTCGGCATCCTCCATTCCCGCGCGGGAACGCCCTATGGGCCCGACTTCGCCCAGGCCCATGTGGAACTGCCGAAGAAGATCGTCGCCGCGGCCGCCAAGGCGGGTGTGAAGCGGCTGCTCCACGTTTCCGCGCTCAATGCGGACGGGAACGGCCCGTCCGCCTACCTGCGCTCCAAGGCCGACGGCGAAGCTGCCATCCGCGCCGCCGGAGACAGCCTGCCGTGGACCATCTTCCAGCCTTCCATCGTGTTCGGGCCGGGGGACAGTTTCCTCAATATGTTCGCCGGACTGCTGCTCAAGCTGCCGATTCTGCCGCTGGCTTCCCCCCAGGCCCGTTTTCAGCCCGTATTCGTCGAGGATGTGGTCAACGCGATGGTGGACAGCATTACCCGCGACGAGGCGTTCGGGCAGACCTACGAATTGTGCGGCCCCAAGGTCTATACGATGCGCCAATTGGTCGAATACGTCGGGGCGCAAATCGGCTGCCAGCGGCCGATCGTCGAGCTTTCCGACCGGCTTTCCTATCTGCAAGCGCTGGTACTCGAATACGCGCCGGGCGAAACCCTGATGTCCCGCGACAACTACTATTCTTTGAAGGTGGACTCGGTCTGCAGCGGCTGTGTTTTGCCTTTCGGAAGTGAGCCGAAGTCGCTGGAGGAAGTGGTGCCTGCTTATCTTGCCCACCATTTCCCCAGGGCCCGTTACTCGCCTTTCCGAACCAAGGCTGGGCGCTGACCGATCTGGTTGTTTTGCGCGGTGGGCCCCAACCATCTGATCCCATGCGAGTGTTGAACTCGCTGCGCGCTTTTTGACCCGACAGGCCCTTTCCATGCAGATCTACGCCGTTGGCGGCGCCGTGCGCGACGAACTCCTCGGCCTGCCGGTGCAGGATCGGGACTATGTGGTGGTGGGCGCCACGCCAGAAGACATGGCGGCGCGGGGCTTCCGGCCGGTGGGCAAGGACTTCCCGGTGTTTCTCCATCCGGAAACGCAGGAGGAGTATGCGCTGGCCCGCACCGAGCGCAAGACTGGGCCGGGCTACAAGGGCTTCACTTTCCACGCCGCCGCCGACGTCAGCCTGGAGCAGGATCTGGCGCGGCGCGATCTCACCATCAACGCCATCGCCAAGGCGGACGACGGCACGCTCATCGATCCATTCAATGGTTCCGCCGACCTGAAAGCGCGGGTGTTGCGCCATGTCGGTTCGGCATTCTCGGAAGACCCTGTACGCATCCTGCGCGTGGCGCGTTTCGCTGCGCGCTTCGCTGACTTCACCATCGCGCCGGAAACCGTGGAACTGATGCGGCAAATGGTGAAATGCGGCGAGGTCGACCACCTGGTGCCGGAGCGGGTTTGGCAGGAACTGGCGCGAGGGCTCATGGAGGCGCGTCCTTCGCGCATGCTGGAAACCCTGTGGGAGTGCGGCGCCCTGGCCCGCATCCTGCCCGAGATCGAGGATCTTTTCGGCGTGCCCCAGCCGGCGGACTACCACCCGGAGCGGGATACCGGCGTACATGTCCTGCTGGTGGTCGATCACGCGGCCCGGGACGGTTATGCGCTGCCGGTGCGCTTCGCCGCGATGACCCACGACCTGGGTAAAGGACTCACGCCCGCCGACGAATGGCCGTACCACCACGGCCACGAGGCGCGCAGCGAAGAACTGGTGGAAGGCATCTGCGGCCGGCTCAAGGTGCCGAACGACTGCCGCGAGCTGGCAGTGCTCACCGCCAGCGAACACGGCAACATCAACAACGCCGAAGAACTGCGCCCGAATACCATCGTGCGCATCATCGAGCGCTGTGACGGCCTGCGCCGGCCGGAGCGATTTGCCCAGTTGCTGGATGCCTGCGCCTGCGATTTCCACGGCCGGCCCGGCTACGAGCAGCGGTCCTATCGACCGCGGGAGATTTTCCTCTCCGCGCTGGCCGCCGTGCAGGCGGTGAACGCGGGTGCCATCGCCGCGGAGTGCGCCGACAAGTCCCAGATTCCCAACCGCATCCACGAGGCGCGGGTCCACGCGGTGCGGGCGCAGCGGGACTGAGCAGGGCAGCCGAAGGCGAAGCAGCGTTCAGTTCGTCCAGGGGTTGATCACTTCCAGCCCGAAGTCCGCAAAGTCCCGTTCGTTGCGGGTCACGAAGCTCAGGCCATGGTGTAGCGCGGTTGCGGCCAAAAGGCTATCGATGGCGGGGAGTGGGCGTTTGGCGCTCGCGACAAGGCGGCCCCAGCGATCGGCGACCTTTGCATCGACGGGGAGAATGCGCCCGACGAAAAAGGCGGGAAGGTCGGCCTCCAGCCAGTCGACCAACGCCATCCTCCGAGGCGCTTCGACCACGGTCTCTACCCCTTTGCGGATTTCGCCCAGGGTGAGCACGCTCAAGAACAAGGAACTGGCCGGCCGCTGGCCCAGCCATTCCACAACGCCGGCATTCGGCGCTTTGCGTCGCAGCTCGGACAAGACATTGGTGTCCAGTAGATAGCTCAAAACCCTGGCTCTCGCGTACTGCTGCGGTCACGGGGGAAATCGACCTCCTCCAGTCCGTGCAGCGGTGAATGGGCCATGAATTCAACGAGTGACTGTCCGCTACCCGCCAGCCGCTCGAATGTGGCGCGGGACACGACGACTGCCACCGAGCGGCCGTGCAAGGTGATGTCCTGGGGGCCTTCAGTCTCAGCGCGTTTGACCACTTCGGACAGACGCGCCTTGGCTTCCTGCATTTGCCACGTGTGCATTGGAAATCGCTTAGTCTGACCAGAAAGGTCCGAGTCTAGCCCGCCGATCGGATGAGATCCAGAGGCGCGGCAACGCCCGTGGCAGCGATGGATCTCCGCCGGGCCGTGGGGGGCGAACAGGGCGGTCGGGCACGCTTCGGGGGGGTGATTGGTATCCTCCCGCCAAAGCCGTTGCACAGGAAACCCGAACAGCGGCGCTTTCCCAACC
>JBAWHH010000805.1:0-3986 GCA_049593715.1 Rhodocyclaceae bacterium | reverse complement strand
CGAATGCCCACGGTGGCCCCCACCGGCAGTTCCGTGATGGCCGCCGTCGCGGGGCCCGCGGCGCGGATCGTTAGTTCCATTCCGTCCGGCGGCAAGTATCTTGATACCGAAATCGCTGCGGGCGGATGATTGGGCAGTCCCACCATGACGAACTGGCCGGGTTTGCCGTCGGCGTGGGCGGCATCCAGGCCGGCGAGGCGCAGCGTCGTGGTGTCGCCGGTCTCCGGTCGGGTGAAAGTGATGCGCGCCGTGATGTAGGCCTGACGGTCGTCGGCCACGGGTTCAAATCGCGGCGGCGGCAGGTTGGGCTCTGCCGGGGCGATGGCGCGGAGTTCTTCCCGCACATCGATACCGACCGGACACCATGTGATGCAGCGCCCACAGCCGGTGCAGCCCGATGTGCCGAACTGATCCCACCAGGTGGCGAACTTGTGCGTCAGCCATTGACGGTAACGGTGTTTCGGCTGGCTGCGGAAATCGCCCCCGACCACCTTGGCGAAGCCGGGGGAGAAGCAGGAGTCCCAAATGCGCTCGCTGACGGCTTCGGTCCCGGCCAGATCGGTGCTGCGAGTGATGCTGGTGCAGAAACAGGTCGGGCACGACAGGGTGCAGTTGCCGCAGGTGATGCAGCGATTGGCGACTTCCGTCCAGCGCGGATGATCGAGCTGGGCCAGCAGCCGGTCGCGCAGGCCGGCCGTTTCCACGGGGTCGCCGATGCGGGCGCGCGTGGCGGCGACGGCCTGCACGGCCGACACGGACTGGTCCAGGTTGGCTGCCGTGACCGGCAACCGGCCGAGAATCTCCGTGCCGGTGGGAGTGCCCACCTCGATGACGAATCCCGCGTCCACTTCGGTCAGGGCAAGATCGTGCTCGGCTTTGGGTCTCGATCTGACTGCCGGACCGGTGCCCATGGACGTGCAGAAGCAGGTGGAGGCAGAGGTCGTGCATTGCACGGCGATGACCACCGCGGCGCGGCGGCGCAATTGGTAGTCGGTTTCGACGAACGGCCCACCGAGGAAAACGCGATCCTGCACCCCCAGCGCCGCCAGTTCGCAGGCACGCACGCCGAGCAGGGCAAGTTTGGGAATTTCCGGCTGGGCCGGGCGGTAGTCCACTTCGCCTTGCTCGCCCATACGGGCGATGGTCGTCGGAACCCGCGGCGGGAAAGTGAAGCGCTTCCAAGTGGTAGGGCCGACCACGTAGCCGAAAAGCCGGTCATCGCCGCGCTGGACCAGCTTGTAACGGCCCGGGCTTTGCTCGTCGCCCACCCCGCGGGGCAGCTCGCTTACGGTGGAGATCTCGTCGTAGACGATGGAACCATCGGCGACGGTGGGACCGATCAGGCGCCGGCCGTCTTCACGCAGCACGTCGAGCAGGTCCTGAAACCTTTCACGGGGCAGGAACCAGGCACCGCCTTGCACGCCGGGAGCGGGGTTCAGCATTTAGTCAGTCTCCGTTTCGGAAAGCCGGTCGATCTCCCGCGCCAGCGCCAGGGCGAAAGCGGGCAGGGCAGCGGCGACGGCCGGTGAGGGCTGGGCCCCCAATTCGAATTGCACGCCGCCCAGGCCGAGGAAGGTGCCCAGAACGGGCCCGTCGCGCAGGGCGCTGACCAGGGCGAGCGTCTGGTCGATGGGCAACTCGTGGGAAGAACGGGCCGGCGGTGTCGCGCCGATTCCCGCACGTTGCCGGGCCGCCGACGCGATGCGCTCCAGCGAGCTGGCGACCAGGGAGCCTGGAAGAACGCCCGCGACGGCATCGACGACGATGCAGGGCTGATCCACCGGGAGATCGAGCAGCGTCAGCGCGTCCATCTGACCGGCAACAACAATGCGTGCCTGGGCGCGGCTGGCCGGGGCAAGTAGCTCTACGGCGAGAAAAGCGGCGGCATCGTCACCGCGGTGCCGCTCGCCGCACAAGAACACCGGGATCGGTGTAGCCATGTCCCTTTGGGGCCGGACGCCCGGCCTCAGTCCCTCTCGATCCGCAGATCGAGGAAGTGCGTGGCGCAGGAGATACAAGGGTCGTAGCTGCGCACCATCTGCTCCAGGCGGCGCGTGGCCGCGTCGTGGGGCATGTCCAGCACATCCGCCGCCGCCGTCACCAGATCCGCTTCGATGGCCGCCTGGTTCTGGCTGGTGGGCGGGACGATCTGGCAATGGGCGATGCGGCCCTGTTCGTCCACCTCGTAGCGATGAAAACACAGGCCGCGCGGCGCCTCGGTGGCCCAGGCCGCAATGCCGGGCCGCGGCCGGTGGGGCTCGGCGGGCTCCGCGGGGGGGCGGTAGGCTTCGACGATGTCGATCGCTTCGGCGGTGGCGTGCACCAGTTCCACCGCCCGCGCCACGATGGAGGCGTAGATGTTGGTGCGGATCAACTCCGTCATCCCCGTCTCCTGGAGCAGCGCACGGGCCGTCGGGTGCAGCATCGGCGCACATAGACTGACGCGGGCGGACGACCCGAGCAGGTAAGGACCTTTGTCGTCCAGCGGGCCTGCATGAAGGGCATTGGAGCCCTCGACGTGGAACTCGCTGAAACCTTCGCGCCAAGCACTGGGCGCCAGGTCGATGCCGTCGCTGGAAACGATGCGGCCGTCGTTGAAGGGGTATTCCTTGTCGTGGCGCAGGGCGACGAAGCGCATGTCGCGCTTGAAGTGCGGGAAAGCGAAACCGGTGGTCCACCGCACGGTCGCCTTGGCGTGTTCCAGGGCCCTCTGCAACGCGGGCAACAACTCGCGCAATTCCTCGCGCCGCGGCACGCGGTAGAAACCGCCGACGCGCACGCTCACCGGATGGATGGCGCGCCCGCCCAGCAGCTTGATGATCTCGTTGCCGACTTTCTTGAGCTGCAGGCCCCGTTCCACCACCGGACGGTGATCCGCCGCCATGGCGATGGCGCTTTCGTAGCCGAGGAAGTCCGGCGCATGGAGCATATAGACGTGTAACCCCTGACTCTCGATCCATTCGCCGCAGTACAGCAGGCGCCGCAGTGCCCGTACCTGGGGGTCGATGCGCACGCCGAACAGATCCTCGAAAGCATGCACGGCGCTCATCTGGTAAGCCACCGGGCAGATGCCACAGATGCGGGCGACGATGTCGATCACTTCGTCCGGCGTGCGGCCCACCACCAGTTGCTCGAAGTAACGTGGCGCTTCGAAAATGCCGAATCGTACTTCCGTCACCTTCCCATCGCGCACGCGTAGGGTCAGAGAGCCTTCGCCTTCGACGCGGGTCAGTTCGCCAACGCGGAAGACGCGCTCCTCGCCGGTTGCTGCAGTGTTGTCCATGTTTGCTTACCTAGGGCTTCGTCGCCGGTGCTTCGGCGGTCCGCGCACCGCCCAATTCGCCGACGAGGCTGCGGAAAGGTTCGGCATAGGCGGTGAAGCCCGCGAACAGGCGGCCCACATCCTGCGCCGGCAGGCGGCCTACCGTTTGCAGGAACTGGGCGACACCTGCAGCGTTGGCGTGTTCCCGCGGACCGAAACAGCCATAGCAGCCGCGGCCGTAACGCGGGCAGATGGCGCCACAGCCGGTCTGGGTGACCTGGCCCAGGCAGGGCTGGTGTTTCGACACCATGACGCACACCACGCCTTGGCGCTTGCACTCCATGCATACCGCCTCGTCGCGCAACTGCGGCCGGCGGCCGGTGGTGAGTGCCGTCAGCAACTCCACCAGTTGATCCGGGTCGATGGGGCAGCCGCGCAATTCAGCGTCCACCGGGACGTGGGCGGAAATAGGTGTGGCAGTGGCCAGGGAGTCGACAAACTCGGGATGGGCGTACACGGCAGAGCGGAACGCGTCGTGATCCGCCCAGTTGCGCAGCGCCTGGATGCCGCCGGCCGTGGCGCAGGCGCCGATGGTGACGAGGAATTTCGCCTGGCGCCGCAATTCGGGCAAGCGCTCGACGTGTTCCTGCACGCTGACCGAACCCTCGATGAGCAGGACATCGTAAGGTCCGGACGATCGGGCGGAGGTGGCTTCGGGGAACTC
>JBAWHH010000804.1:0-1892 GCA_049593715.1 Rhodocyclaceae bacterium | reverse complement strand
CGGACAAAGGTTCCGTCTATGGCACCCGCCTGGGGGCAACCACGGCGGAGATCGCCGATCTGGACGCCGACGATCCGCTGCTCACGGTGAAGGGCAGCGCCAGCGGCCCGACCAAAGACTTCCTGCGCTTCATCGCCACCAGCCCGGTGGCCGAAGCCATGGGCCATTTCACCGACGGCATGACCGCCAGCGGCGACGGCAGCCTGCAACTGGCCCTCGGCATTCCCCTCAACCATCCCGAAAATACCCGGCTCCGGGGCAATTTCGATCTCGCCGGTAACAGTCTCACCGTCGATGCCGGTTTGCCGGCCCTGGCCGGGGTGAACGGCCAGATCCAGTTTACGGAAAGCGGGCTGAGCATCCGCCAGGCCGGCGCCCGACTGTTCGGGGCGCCCCTGGGCATCAGTGCGGAAACCCGGGATGGGACGGTGGCGATCGCGTTGCGCGGCAGGATTGCCGCCGCTGATCTGCGCCATCAGTTCGATTCGCCTTTGCTCGAACACCTCAGCGGCGCCACCGATTGGCGCGGCAACGTGGAGGTGCGCGCAGGCAAGGCGGCGCTGCGCATCGACTCGGACCTGCAGGGGGTCGCCTCAAGCCTGCCCGAGCCGTTCAATAAGACGGCGGCCGAGGCGCTGCCATTGCACGTGGAGCGCACCGCGCTGGCGGAGCGGCCCGGCGGCCGCGGCCCAGCCCGGGATCAGCTACGCATCAGCCTTGGGCGCACACTGTCGGTATCGCTGGTGCGCCGCAGCGAAGGCGGCAAAACGGTGGTGGAGACCGGCGCGGTGGGGGTGAACGACGTACCGGAGACGGCGTCCGCGCGAGGCGTGTCAGCCACCGCCAAGTTCCAATCCCTCGATCTGGACGCGTGGCGCCGCCTCGTTGGTGGCGGCGGTGGCGAGGCGCCGTTGCTGCCCTTTGCCGCGGTCAACCTGCGTGCCGATCAGGTCACCGCTTTCGGCCAGCAGTTGGGGGCTTTCTCCATGACGGCGACGCGGGAGGGCGACCAGTGGATCGCGCGGGTCGCAAGCAAGGAGCTGACTGGCCGGCTTGAGTGGCAGGAGCAGGGCAAGGGCCGCTTGCGGGCGCGCCTGAGCCAGCTTGCGCTGTCCGAACTGGAGTCGGCGCCTACCGCCACGGATCTGGATCGCGGGCGCGGCGAGGGCGACGTCAAGGAATTGCCGGGCCTGGACGTGGTGGCGGACGCTTTCACCCTGCGGGGCAAGCCCCTCGGCCGGCTCGAATTGCGGGCCGCCAACCGCGCCAGTGTTTGGCGTATCGAGCACCTCGGGCTGCACAACAGCGACGGCACGTTGCAGGCGAGCGGCCAGTGGCGGGCGGGCAAGGCTTCCGGCACCACCCAGCTCGAATTCCGCCTCGACGCCAAGGATGCCGGCAAGCTGCTGGAGCGGTTGGGGTATGGCAACGCGGTCAAGCGCGGCACTGCGGTGCTGGAAGGCAAGGTGGACTGGAACGGCGCGCCGACGCGAATCGACCTCGCCAGCCTGGACGGGCGCATGACCCTGCAGGCGGGCAGCGGACAGTTCGCCAAGCTGGAGCCGGGCGTGGGCCGGCTGCTGGGCATCGTCAGCCTGCAGGCGCTGCCGCGGCGCATCACCCTGGATTTCCGCGACGTCTTCAGCGAAGGCTTTGCCTTCGACAACATAAGCGGCAGCATCGCCATGAAACACGGTACGATGGAAACGCAGGATCTGCAGATCCAGGGCCCGGCGGCGCGGGTGAAGATGGTGGGATCGGCGAATCTGACGAAAGAGACGCAGCATCTGCGTGTTTTCGTGCAGCCGACATTGTCGGAATCCGTGGCCCTCGGCGCGGCAGTATTCAATCCCCTGGTGGGGCTTGCTGCTTACGTGGCGCAGAAGGCCTTT
>JBAWHH010000803.1:0-4108 GCA_049593715.1 Rhodocyclaceae bacterium | reverse complement strand
GATGGATTCCAATCTCAGGAACTCAGCCAGAGTTGACTTCGAACCCCCCCGTCCAACGCTCGAATTCAAATAGCCTGATTTTGATAGGCCAAGCGGTTGTCAATCAGATGAATCGGCGGCTCATCGCCCTGGAGAGAAAAGCGGGCCCGGCTCGTATTGTCTCCGCCTGGTGCGCGCCTGCGACAGGGCTCTTCCGCCTACCGTGATTCGCGCCGCAGCAGCCGCAGTGCCCAGGAATGGGCGTCATCGACGTAGGTGAACACCACGGGGATGACGAGCAGGCTGAGGAAGGTGGAGGTGATGAGTCCGCCGATGACGACGATGGCCATGGGGGCGCGGAAGCTGGGGTCGGTGCCCAGGCCGATGGCCACCGGCAGCATGCCGGCGCCCATGGCGACGGTGGTCATGACGATGGGGCGGGCGCGCTTGCGGCAGGCGTCCACGATGGCTTCCCAGCGCGAGAGGCCGTGGTCGCGCCGCGCAAGAATGACGTAGTCGATGAGCAGGATGGAGTTCTTGGTGGCGATGCCCATGAGCATGATGAGGCCGATCATCGAGGGCATGGAAAGCGGCGACTGGGTGACGAACAAGGCCAGGAAGGCGCCGGGAATGGACAGGACCAGGGCCACCAGGATGGTGGCGGGCTGGACGAAGTCGCGGAACAGCAGCACCAGCACGATGTAGATGCACATCACCCCGGTGAGCATGGCCAGGCCGAAGCTGGCGAACAGCTCGTTCATCGCCTCGGCGTCACCGATGGAGGTGCGGGTGATGCCGGCCGGCAGATCCTTCAGGCCCGGCAGGTCGAAGGCCAGCCGCTCCACCTCGCCCAGGGGCTGGCCGTTCAGTTCGATCTCGAACACCACGTCCCGCTGCCGGTCGTAGCGGTTGATGGTGGCTGGCCCGCCGTCCAGGGACAAAGTGGCGAGATTGCCGATCATCACCGGGCCGTCGCGGCCGGGAACCTTGAGGCGCGCCAGCAGATCCAGGTCCGCTCGGGCCGACTTGGGAAGGCGCACCACGATGGGAATCTGGCGCTGGGCAAGATTCAGCTTGGCGAGGTCCTGGTCGTAGTCGCCCGCGGTGGCGATGCGCAGCGTGTCGGCAATGGCGGCGGAGGTCACACCCAGGTCCGCCGCTTTGGCGAAGTCTGGGCGGATGACCAGTTCCGGCTGCACCAGGCTGGCGTTGGTGGTGACGCTGCCGATGCCCGGCAGGGTCCGCAGTTCCCGTTCCACCTGGCGGGAATGGGCGTTGAGCAGTTCGCCGTTCTCGCTGGCGAGCACCAGCATGAACTTCTCCGCCGAGCCGCCGAAACCGACCGTGATGCGGGCGCCGGGAATCTCGGCCAGCGCTTCGCGCAACTGCCGTTCTACTTCCTGCTTCTTGACCCCCCCGCGCTCCGAGCGGTGGGTCATGTTGATGGTCAGGGTCGCCTTGCGCACTTCGCCGGTGTTCTGGGGGGCGAAGGGATCGCTGCCGGTGCTGCCCCCGCCCACGGCGGTGTAGACCATCTTCACGTAGGGATTCTTCTCCACGACCGTGCGGGCCCGTTCGGCGACTGACAGGGTTTGGTCGAAGGTGGCGCCGGGGGGCAGCGAGATGTAGGCCTGGGTCTGGGAAAGATCATCGGGAGGAATGAAACCGGCCGGCAGCAGCGATGCCAGCAGGAACGATCCGACGCAAAAGGCCAAGGCCCCGAGAGTGGTGACCACGCGGTGCCGCAGGCACCATTGGGCCCATTCCAGATACCGGCCCAGCCAGCGGGGACGGTCATGGGCCGCCTTGGGGGGACGCAGCAGGTAGGCGGCCATCATCGGCGTGAGCAGCCGGGCCACGACCAGGGAGAAAAACACCGCAATGGCGGCGCTCCAGCCGAACTGGACGAAGAACTTGCCGGCTACCCCGCTCATGAACGCCGTCGGTAGGAAAACGGCGATCAGGGTGAACGACGTGGCGATGACGGCGAGTCCGATCTCGTCGGCCGCCTCCATGGCGGCCTGAAACGGGGTCTTGCCCATGCGCAGGTGGCGCATGATGTTCTCGATCTCGACGATGGCGTCGTCCACCAGCACCCCCACCACCAGCGAGAGGCTGAGCAGGGTGACCACGTTGAGGGAAAAGCCCAGCACGAACATCGCCCCGAAGGTCGGGATGATGGAAAGCGGCAGGGCCGTGGCTGAGACCAGCGTGGCCCGCCAGTCGCGCAGGAACAGCCAGACCACGAGGACAGCCAGCAGGGCGCCCTCCAGCAGCAGGGCCATGGAGCCTTGGTAGTTTTCCACCACCGGGTCGACGAAATTGAAGGCCTCGGTGACGGCGATGTCCGGGTGCTCGGCCTTGAGGCGGCCGAGGGCGGCGCGCACGCCTTCGGCCACCGCCACTTCGCTGGCACCCCGGCTGCGCACGATCTCGAAGCCGACCACCGGCTTGCCGTTGAGGAGCGCCGCCTGGCGCCGCTCCGCCACCGTGTCGGTGATCTTGGCGACCTGGTCCAGACGGATGTGCCGGCCGTCGGAAAGGGGCACGTCCAGGGCCGCCAGTTCCTCCGCCGACCGGACCGTCGCCAGGGTGCGGACGGTCTGTTCGCCTCCGCCCAGATCGACGCGGCCGCCGGAGGCTTCCTGCTGCACTTGGCGCAGGCGCCGCGAGATGTCGGCGGCGGTGGCGTTGAGGGCCTGCAGGCGTGCCGGGTCCAGTTCCACCTGCACTTCGCGGCTGACCCCGCCGACCCGCGTCACCGCGCCGACGCCCGCGACGCTGAGCAGGCGCTTGGCGACCGTGTTGTCCACGAACCAGGACAAGGCTTCGTCGTCCATGCGGCCGGAGGCGACGGTGTAGGTGAGGATGGGCGAGCCGGACAGGTTGACCTTGGCAATGACCGGGTCGCGCAGGTCGCCGGGCAGATCGGAACGGATGCGGGACACGGCATCGCGCACGTCGTCGATGGCTTCCTGAGTCGGCTTCTCCAGGCGGAATTCCACGGTGACGATGGCTTGGCCATCGCCAGCAATGGCGTAGATGTGCTTGACGCCCTGGAGGGCGGCGACGGAGTTCTCGATCTTGCGCGCCACCTCGGTTTCCATCTGCTGCGGCGCGGCACCGGGCAAGGCTGCAGTCACGGTCACCGTGGGCAAGTCCACATCCATGAACTGCTGGATGCGCATGGCGTGAAAGGCCATCAAGCCCAGGATGGTGAGAAAGCCGAACAGCAGGATGGCCGGAATCGGATTCCGGATCGACCAGGCGGAAACGTTCAAGGCTGCCACGGTCTAGGGGCTGACGACGCGGACTGCGTCGCCGTCGGCGAGGAAGCCGGCGCCGGAGGCAACCACCTGGGCATCCCGCGCCAAGCCGGAGAGGATCTCGACCCGCTCGCCCTGGCGCCGGCCGGGCGCGATCTTGGTCTGCATCACCTTGCCGTCGCCGCCCAGGCGGAACACATAGGCGAAGCCATCCCGCAGCACCACCGCCGACTGGGGCAGCGTGAGGGCAGTGGCGCGCCCCAGCTCGATGCGGCCATGGGCGAACGTGCCCGCGCGCAAGCCCGCCTCGGCCGCTTCCGGCGGCAGGTCCACGTAGACCAGGGCATTCCGTGTCGCCGGGTCCACCGTCGGTGCCAGCATGCGTACCCGGCCTTCGATGGGCTTGCCGGCAGCGGTGGTCAGGGTGGCAACCAGACCGGGCTTCAGCCCTTCCAGTTCGGCCGCCGTCACCTCGGCGCGCCATTCCAGGCGACCGCCACGGATGAGCCGGAACAGTTCTCCGCCGGCCTGCGTCAGGGATCCGGCAGTGGCGGTGCGTGCCGAGATGGTTCCGTCGTCAGGAGCGCGGACCTGGGTCTGGCGGAGGCGGATCGCATCGGACTGGCGCCGCGCCCGGGCGGCTTCGAGCCGGGCCGCCGTGGCTTGTTCGGCAGACAGGGATTGCTGGGCTTGCTGGGGACTGTAGAAGCCGGCCTCCCGCAGGCGGCGGGCACGCTCGGCATTGAAGCGGGCTTCGGCCAGATTCGCCTCGGCCTCGGCCACGTTGGCGCTGGCTTGGGCCAGATCCGCCGCCACGTTGTCGTCGGCGATGCGCGCCAGCACCTGCCCCTTCTTGACCTTGT